>JAEUIB010000723.1 GCA_016795255.1 Planctomycetota bacterium | reverse complement strand
TCAGCGTCAGCAGGATCGGCTTCGAACCGTCGAAGTACTTCGCCAGCGTGACCGGCAGCCCGTTGTCGTCGGTGAACGCGAGGTCGAGCGGGATCTGCGCTCCGACCTTCTGCTCGACGCCGACGCCCTTCATGTCCTCCGGCACGTCACGCACCACCTGCGCGAACGCCGCGGGGGCGCACGACGCCAGGAAGGTGACGAGACCGGGGACCAGGACGCGCATCATCGTTCTCCGTTGCTCTGCGATCGCGGCGTTCACTTGCCGCGGAGTTGCTTGACCACGAGGTCCTTCGCGACGTCGATCGGGACCGCGACGGTGTTGGCGTCGACGCGCTCGAGCTTGTTCAGGTTCGTGCGGGCCTCGGTCTGCGTCGCGACCAATTCGGGGTACGCGACGTCGACGAACTTCTTCTCGAACTGCCATTCGTCGCTCTGCAGCGACAAGCCCTGCATCGCGAAGATCGCCGTCAGCGTCAGGAACGCGCCGCCGAACACGATGGTGGCGAGGAAGCCCGAGTTCATGCTGTCGGATTCGGTCGTCATCGACTCACCTCACATGTTCTTGAAGCGCAGCGACGCTTCGAAGTACGGGTCCTTGACCGGCGCGAGCAGTCCGCCCTGCGCCCGCTTCAGCCACAGGCCGGCGAACATCGCGCCGATGCCGACCAGCAGCGACACGTCGAACAGGTGGAACTCGACGCCCTTCTCGTGCAGCACCGGCATCGCGATCCAGTACAGGTCGACCCAGTGCATCAGCAGCAGCGTCACGGCCCAGAACGCCAGCGCGGCGCGATTGCGCTTCACGTGGCGCGACACCAGACCGCCGAACGGGATCAGCAGGTGGCCGAGCAGGATGAACACCGCGATCGAGATCCACGAGCCTTCGAAGCGATCGCGGAACCAGAACGTCTCTTCCGGCAGGTTCGCGTACCAGATCAGCATGAACTGGGAGAACGCGATGTAGCCCCAGAAGAACACGAACGCGAACGTCCACTTGCCGAGGTCGTGGTAGTGCTCGGCGGTGACGATCCCCTGCAGCCGGCCCTTCTCCTGCGCGAGCATCGTGATGACGATCGTCGAGCAGAAGAACGACAGCGCGCAGCCGGCGAAGAAGTACACGCCGAAGATCGTGCTGAACCACTCCGGTTCGAGCGACATCAGGAAGTCGAACGCGGCGAAGGTCGTCGTCAGCGCGAACAGGATGATCGCGACCGGCGCGAGCTTGCGCATCTTCGCGGTCAGCATCACGTCGCCGTTGAGGTCCTGCGCGCGCGAGTTCGCCGCGAAGAACCGCGCGAAGCCGATCCAGACCGCGAAGTAGAGCGCGACGCGGATCAGGAAGAACGTCGGGTTCAGGTAACCGATCTTGCCGTGCAGGAGGTGGCTGCTCTCCATCCGCTCGTGGGAGACCCACGGGAACAGTCCGTCGTCCCCCTTCATCACCGAGAACAGCGTCGGCAGGAACAGCACGAGCAGCAGCGGGAAGCTGCCCATCGTCAGCTCGGCGACGCGGCGCACGGACGTGCTCCACTTCGCGCCGACGAGGTGATGGATCGTCACGAACCACAGCGCGCCGAGCGTCATGCTCAGGAAGAAGCAGAACGCGATGTGGTACGAGAACAGGAACTGCCGCCACGAGCCTTCCGGACCCGTGAACGCGTACGCCGCCGAGCCGAGCAGCAGCAGCAAGCCGATGCCGAGCAGTCGGTTCGACCACGACGAAGCGTCTTCGCCGAGGGTCGTCTGTTGGCGCAGTTCGTCAGCCGTCAGTGCGTGAGCCATTGCCGTTTCCAGAGGGTCCGATCGAATCCGTTCGCTCGCATCGCTCGTTCATTTGCCGGCCAGCTTGTCCTTCAGCTCGGGCGGCACGTCCGCGTCGGGCAGGAACTTCGCGCGCTGCAGCGCACGCACGTACAGCACGATCGCCCAGCGGTCCTTCGGCGTGATCTGTCCGCCGTAGCCTTGCATCGTGTTCTTGCCGTTCGTGATCGTGTTGAACAGCTCGCCGTTCGGCGTGTCGCGGCGCAGGCGCGCGTCTTCGAGCGTGCCGACCAGCGACGCCGGACGCGTCCAGCCCTGCGCCTTGTTCGCGGCGAGCAGCTGCTCGGCGCGGCGCGCGACCGTGCCCGTTCCCGCACCATCGAGTCCGTGGCACGGAGCGCAGTAGATGCCGAAGCGCTCTTCACCGCGCGCCATCAGTTGCGCGTCGACTTGCAGCGGGAAGTTGTTGATCCAGTTGCCCGCCGCGTCCTTGCCGGTCGTCAGCGGCGAGGCGTCGGGATCGTCGCCCCACGCCACGGTGCCGGGGATCTGCTGGCGCATCGTGCGGTGATCGGCGAAGCCGGTGAACTTCGCCTGCTTCTGCGTCTTGTACTTCGGCTGCCAGTCCATGTCCCAAACGATGTGGACGCGCGGCGCGTCGCTCTTCGCGAAGCGAGCCTTGTAGATCAGCGCCAGCGGGATGAACGTCAGCAGCGTCGCCAGCGCGCCGACGTAGTGGAACGCGATCGGCAGCTTCGCCTGCTTCGTCTCTTCCATGCAGGTCTCGAGCGCGGCCGGATGCGTCGACGCGAGCAGGCTCTTCGTGTTCGTCTCGTGGAACAGCGGGTCGGCCGCCTCGATCGACACGAAGAACTTGTCGTCGGTCGCGCGCTTGAAACGCTCGAGGTTGAACAGCGGGTGGTACAGCGCGGGCAGCACGTTCAACACGAGCACGGACAGGAACGCCGAGATCGCGCTCAGCAGGACCGTCAACTCGAAGCAGACCGGGATCCAAGCCGGGATCGACATCATCGGCTTGCCGGAGATCAGGAACGGGTAGTCGATCGCGTTCGTCCACCACTGCAGCACGAACGCGGTCAGCAGACCCGTGAGCCCGCCACCGAGCACGATCCACGGCAGGATCGTCGGCTTGATGCCCATCGCGTCGTCGATGCCGTGCACCGGGAACGGCGAGTGCGCGTCCCACTTCGTGTAGCCGGCGTCGCGGACCTTCTCGCACGCGTGGATCAACGAGTCGACGTCGCCGTATTCGGCGACGTAGCCGTGGACCTTCCAGTCGTGCGAACGGGTGTTCGAGGGAGTCGCGTCGTGGTTCATCGCTGTGTTTTTCGTCTCAGTGATGCGACGGATGGGCCTGATCCATGACGTTCTTCACTTCCGCGACGGCGACCATCGGCAGGAAGCGCAGGAACAGCAGGAACAGCGTGAAGAACAGACCGAAGCTGCCGATGAACATCGCGATGTCGACGCCGGTCGGGCTGAAGTAACCCCACGACGACGGCAGGTAGTCGCGCGACAGCGACGTGATGACGATCACGAAGCGTTCGAACCACATGCCGACGTTGACGAGGATCGCGACGACCATCATCACCGGGATGTTGGTGCGCATCTTCTTGAACCAGAAGACCTGCGGCGCGAGCACGTTGCAGCTCACCATGATCCAGTACGCCCACGCGTACCAACCGAACGCGCGGTTGATGAACGTGAAGCGCTCGAGCGCGTTGCCGCTGTACCACGCGATGAAGAACTCGATCGAGTACGCGTAACCGACCATCATGCCGGTCGCGAGGATGACCTTGTTCATCGACTCGAGATGCCGGTCGGTGATCAGGTTCTTCATGTTGAACAGCGCGCGCGCCGGCACCGCGAGCGTCACGACCATCGCGAAGCCGGAGAAGATCGCGCCCGCGACGAAGTACGGCGGGAAGATCGTCGTGTGCCAGCCGGGGATCTGCGACACCGCGAAGTCGAACGAAACGACCGAGTGCACCGAAAGGACGAGCGGCGTCGACAGCGCGGCGAGGATCAAGTACGCGCGCTCGTAGCGATGCCACTGACGCGCCGAACCGCGCCAGCCGAGCGCCAGCAGACCGTAGATCAGCTTGCGGATCGGCGTCGTCGCGCGGTCGCGGATCGTCGCCAGGTCCGGCACGAGGCCGAGGTACCAGAACATCGCGGAGACGGTGAAGTACGTCGAGACCGCGAACACGTCCCACAGCAGCGGCGAGCGGAACTGCGGCCACATCGCCATCTGGTTCGGGATCGGGAACAACCAGTACGCGAGCCAGACGCGGCCGATGTGGATGCCGGGGAACAGACCGGCGCAGATGACGGCGAAGATCGTCATCGCTTCGGCGAACCGGTTGATGCCCGTACGCCAGCCCTGGCGGAACAGGAACAAGATCGCGGAGATCAGCGTGCCTGCGTGGCCGATGCCGACCCAGAACACGAAGTTCACGATCGGCCAGCCCCAGGCGACCGGGACGTTGTTGCCCCAGACGCCGACGCCGGTCCAGATCAGGTGCCCGATCATCCCGAGCAGCATCAGCAGCAGGATCACGGACACGCCGAACAGCGCGAACCAGATCTTCGGCGTCTCTTTCGACTCGACGACGCCGACGACGGTCTGCGTCACGCCGGCGAAATCGAGACCGCCCTGAACCAGCGGCGGCTGCTCGAGCACGTTCTGCGTCGTGGTGGAAGAGGTCATGGAGTCCTGGCTCTCCCTCAGGCCTTCGCGACCAGTTCGGGATTCGGATTGCGGATGCGGGCGAGGTACGCCGTGCGCGGCCGCGCGTTCAATTCGGACAGCAGCGAGTAGGACCGCTTGCTGGCGTGGTCCTTCGACACCATCGAGTTCTGGTCGTTGAGGTCGCCGAACGTGATCGCCTGCGCGGGGCAGGTCTGCTGGCACGCCGTGACGATCTCGCCGTCCTTGATCGGGCGCTTCTGGTTCTTCGCCGTGATGCGCGTGTTCTGGATGCGCTGCACGCAGTACGTGCACTTCTCCATGACGCCGCGCGCGCGAACCGTGACCTCGGGGTTGAAGGCCATCTTCAGGGCCTCGTTCGCCGAGTCCTTCAGGTTCTCGTGGTAGTTGAAGAAGTTGAAGCGGCGGACCTTGTACGGGCAGTTGTTCGAGCAGTAGCGCGTGCCGACACAGCGGTTGTAGACCATGTCGTTCAGGCCTTCCGTCGTGTGCATCGTCGCACCGACCGGGCAGACCTGTTCGCACGGAGCGTTTTCGCACTGCTGGCACGGCAACGGCTGCGACACGACCTGGACGTCGTCGTCGTCGTGGATGTCTTCGGCCGAGAAGTAGCGGTCGATGCGGATCCAGTGCATCTCGCGGTTGCGACGCACCATTTCCTTGCCGACGATCGGCAGGTTGTTCTCCGACTGGCACGCCATCACGCAGGCGTTGCAGCCGGTGCACTTCGACAGGTCGATCGCCATGCCCCAGCGCAGACCTTCGTACTCGAACGACTTCCACAGCATCAGCGGCGTGACGTGGTCGTGCTCGTGGACGATGTCCGGATTCGCGGCGTATTCGGCGACGTCGGCCTCGCGCACCAGCGCGTCGAGTCGCTCCTGGCGACCCTCCTTGCCGGTGGTGTCGATCATGTGATGGTCCTGGACCATCGCGAACTCGTA
>JAEUIB010000712.1 GCA_016795255.1 Planctomycetota bacterium | reverse complement strand
GTCTCCCCGTCGCAGGGGAGCGAGCTCCGTTTCGTGGGCGGATCGCGGACGGCGCGCTGACCGGCAGCGTCGAGCTGGGCCCGCGCAGTATGAGCGTCGAACTGCGCCGAACGGGCGATGTGCCAGCGCTTCCGTATCGCGAAGAGCCGATCGCGTTCACGAATGGCGACGTCGGACTCTCCGGCTCGTTGCTCGTTCCGACCAGCGCGCGGCGTCCTCCGGCCGTCGTGTTGATCCACGGGTCCAGCACTCCGGATCGCGACGACTTTCGCTACTACGCAGATCTGTTCGCGCGCCGGGGGATCGCCGCGCTGATCTACGACAAACGCACGTACGCCGGCGAAGGCGGCATGAGCGAAGTCGACCTGCGCGATCTGGCCGGGGACGCGACGGCGGCCGTGATGGCGCTGAGGCGACGAACCGACCTCGATCCCGCCCGCATCGGCGTGTGGGGCCACAGTCAAGGCGGCTGGATCGTCCCGATGGTCGCGGCTCGCTGCGACGGGATCGCGTTCGTCGTCGGCTTCTCGGCGCCTGGCGTCACCTATGCAGAGCTGGACAAGTTCGCGAACGCGTCGCGCCTTCGCGCTCGTGGATTCGCGCAGGGCGACATCGACCGGGCGATGGCCGCACTGCGAGCGGTCGACGAGTTCGTGCGCCACGGCGGAGACCGCGACGCACTGCAGGCCGAACTCGACGCGCTGCATGGGACGAGTTGGGCCTCGTTCACGAGCTTGCCCCGCATCGCACCGACGGCGGACGACATCGGCTCGTGGTTGCGTTGGCGCAACCTGGACCTCGATCCCGTCGAGTTCTGGCGAACCGTTCGCGCGCCGGTATTGCTCGTCTACGGCGAGCGCGACGACGTGGTTCCGGTCGAGGCCAGCGTCGCTCGGATCGGCGAGGGCTTGCGCGCGGCGGGCAACACGCGCGTCGTCGTGAAGGTCTATCCCGGCGAGGACCACTCGATCTCGGGTGCGGACGCGTTCCCCGAGTTCATGGCGTCCTGGATGGTCGAGCAGACGACGGCCGGGGACGCGCCGCGATGACCATGCGCTGCGGGTTCGAGGACAGCGAAGGCAACCACGGGCTCCACACCGTCGAGAGTGGCGCGGGGGGCGCAACGACGGCAAGGGCGTGAAGCACTACGCAGCTGCCGAATGCCTGACGGGGAAGGACACCCGCGGCAAGCATCCGGATCGGAACGGGGAGCTGCGGCCGGCTGGGAACGGCGTGTTCACGTTCAAGGCACGTCGTTCGATCCAACTTCAACGACCGGCAGCGCGGGGAATCGCGGGTGGAATGGGGCGCGGGCCTCCGCTGCTCGGGCATTCCGACTTCATGGGGTACGGATGGGCCCACAAGAAGAAAGGGTTGGTGTGTCGGCTCGGGTTGCCTGCGCTTCGCGCGGCGCCCCTCGGCTGATGCTGGGCGGGCATTCCCTGGAGGTGAGTGTGAGCCGTGATGCCGGTGGCTTCATTGCGGAGCGTCGTGGGCGTGATGACGCGATGGTCCGAATGCCACACCCCAACGAAATGTTTCTGTACAGACGAATCTCTCGTGTCCCGTATTTGCAACCCACCACTGTCCATTCGGGCGGATAGGTGACAGTTCAGACCGGGCGGATGGGTGACACTTTTCCGTTGGTCTTGTCGTTCGGATCCACGGTGGACACGAGACCTCGAAGGGGGGAGCCGCGCGGAGCGGAGCCATGCGAAGCTCCAGCGTAGCGCGGCGTTCCGGGGGCGAAGCCCCCGGGAGGGAGGGGTGCGGGGAGGGAGTTGAGTCGATTGTGGAGAGTTCGGATGCGCGATCACTCGTGGGGTTCCGCCGACGCGTTCGCGCCCCACGATGGTGTGTAGGTCAGTCGTCGATACGGCAGCACACGAAGATGTTCGTCGCTGAGAAGACCGAGCCTGACTGGGCCGAGTTGAATCTCGAACAAGCGATCACTCACCTCTGCGAGAGCGATCGGTTCGCCGATGAGGGTGGCGCTCACGAAGATCTCGCGACCGCGCCACTTGATCGTTCCGTTCCGACGCACGTTGCGGATGTGGACGCGACCGCTGTAGACGATCGCGGGCAGGCAGCCAGGAAACGGTCGCGGTGATGCTCGGTAGATCTCAGCCGGTCGCGCGAAGTCGATCGCCTCGTGCGGCCGCACGTGGTTGTACTCCTCGACGAAGCGATCGAGCGAGCTCTGTTGCTGACGTGCGGTGTGTCGCGGCGGATTGATCGCCTCCTTGAGCAGCGTGAGATGGAAGCGCTCCTGGCGACCGTTCTGTTGTGGCTTGCCCGGTTCGATGTGCTCGATCCGGATTCCCAGCTTGGTCAGGCGAACGCCGAGCTTCGACAACCCGCCGATCGCCGTGCTTCCAAACGGCGGCCCGTTGTCGCTCCGAAGCGCGAGCGGCAGGCCGTACTCGCGGAATGCCTGCTCGAATACGAGCCAGACGTGTTCGAGGTTCGTCTTCGAGACGATGCGACAAGCCAGCGAGTACCGACTCATCGCGTCGATCAGCGTGAGCGGATCGCAACGCGTGCCGTCACGCGTTCGAAACCAACCCTTGAAGTCTGCGCACCACGTGTCGTTGGAATGCCTGGTCTCACCGAATGGTTCCGATCGCAGCCCGAGCCTGCGTCGCCGCAAGTCGGTCGCGACCAGACCATGCCGCTTCAAGATGTCGGTCGCGGTGCTGGGTGCCGGCCAGTCCAACTCCGGCGACTCCCGCTTCAGGAGCGCGATCAGCTTGCGACTGCCCCAACGCGGGTGCTCCCGTCGCATTTGGACCAGGCGCTCCTCGATTTCCCGCCCAGTACGGTTGGGATGCTCGTGTGCGGCGTGGGAGCGGTCCTTCAAACCGTCGACACCGTACGTGCGATAGCGGTGGAGGATCTTGTATCCGGTCTTGCGACTGATCCCCGCCGCCTCGCACACCGCTGTAAACGGAAACTCGCGTTTCTCGCACTCAGCGACAAACTTCAGCCGTTCGGTCTCCACGTCAGTTGCTTTCCAAGGCATCGGCGGCCTCCCGCCAATGATCCTTGCTGCGTGTCACCCATCCGCCCGGTCTGAACTGTCACCTATCCGCCCGGTCTGGACCCCACTCGACGACGCCCCCTCACCACTCCCCGCCCAACGCCTTCGCCGCCGCCGCCTGCGCGTCCCTCATCGCCTCGAACCGCGTGACGTCGTCGGTGCGGCCCAGCTCCTTCGCCAAACCGATCAACCGGTCGATCAAGCCGGGGTGCGCGGTCCAGGCCAGCGCTTCCTCGGCCTTTCGATAGGCCGCCGCGGCGTCCTCGGTCGCGCGGACGCGGTCGATCCGTTCCGGGACGCGCTCGACGTACAGCGCTTGCGCGGCGAACAGTTCGTCCTCGATCGCGAGGGCGGACGCCTCGTCGCCGAGCTTGCGACGCAGGTCCGCGACGAGCAGGCGTTCGGAGCCGCGCGCGAGCGCATCGACGCGATCGACGAGTCGGCGGGCGAGGTCGGCCTCGCCGCAGTCGAACGCTCGGACGGCGACCAGCGCGAACAGGTGTGGTTTGGCTCCGCGCTGGAGGCGATCCGCGGCGTCCCACTCGAGCAGCTTCGCGCCGGCGGAAACCACCCATGCCCGCGCGGAGTCGTCGGCCTTCGCCGGGAACCACTTGCGCGCCCG
>JAEUIB010000707.1 GCA_016795255.1 Planctomycetota bacterium | reverse complement strand
GGTGGCCGATGACGTCCCAGTTCCTGCGCGTCGCGACGCACGACGGCGTCGCGGTCGTCACGATCGATCGCCAGGACAAGGGCAACGCGCTGAACGCAGCGCTGATCGGCGAGCTCGATTGCGCGTTCGTCGGCCTGCAGAACGACGCGACCGTGCGCTCGGTCGTGTTGACGGGTGCGGGGCCGAAGTTCTTCGTCGCCGGCGCCGACATCGGCGAACTCGAGAGCGCGTCGCCGGCGAAGCTCGGCGCGACCGCCGCGTACGGACAGTCCGTGTTCCGTCGCATCGAGACGCTGGGCAAGCCCGTGATCGCCGCGATCAACGGCTTCGCGCTCGGTGGCGGGCTCGAACTCGCGCTGTCGTGCTCGTTCCGCTACGCGTCGTCGAACGCGAAACTCGGCCTGCCCGAGATCAACCTCGGCATCATGCCGGGCTACGGTGGGACGCAGCGACTGCCGCGTCTCGTCGGCCGCGGACCTGCGCTCGAGATGGTGCTGACCGGCGATCCGATCGACGCGAACGAAGCGTGCCGCCTCGGACTCGTGAACAAGGTCTTCGAGCCCGATCAACTGCTCGACGCGACGATGAAGATCGCCGCGAAGCTCGCGAACAAAGCGCCGATCGCGACGCGCTTCATCCTCGACGCCGCGACGCGCGGCCAGGATATCGCGCTGTCCGAAGGCTTGGCGCTCGAGGCCGCGCTGTTCGGGCTGATCGGCTCGACCGCGGACACGCGCGAAGGCCTGAAGGCATTCCTCGAGAAGCGCCCGGCGCGCTTCAGTGGTACCTGAGCGGGCGCCTGATCGCGCACCCGATGGGGCGCGTGACCCGGCGACGACGACACGACTCAACGCAACCTCGCGCACGGCGCGACGAAACTCGAAGGACGAGCGACGATGACGACTGCAACGGACGAACTGTGGATCCTCGGTGGTGCGCGCACGGCGATGGCCGAGTACTCGGGCACGCCAGGCTTCGGCAAGCTGAAGGACGTCGGCGCGATGGACCTCGGCGCGTGGGCGCTGAAGGGCGCGCTGGCGAAGACCGGCATCAAGCCCGAGCAGGTCGACCACACGGTGATCGGCAATGCGCTGCAGACGAGCGAGTTCTCGATCTACGGTGCGCGCCACGTCGCGCTGAAGGCCGGCGTGCCGATCGACAAGCCGGCGCTGACCGTGAACCGCCTCTGTGGTTCGGGCATCCAGTCGATCGTGTCGGCGGCCCAGATGATCCGCTGCGGTGAGGCGAACGTCGTCGCCGCCGGCGGCATGGAGAGCATGAGCCAGGCGCCGCACGTGTTGCGCGGCGCGCGCACCGGCTTGCGCTTCGGCGCGAAGACGGAGCTCGAAGACCTGCTGTTCTCGTCGCTGCAAGACCCGATGTGCGGGCTGTTCATGGCGCAGACGGCCGAGAAGATCGCGAAGAAGTGGGGCATCTCGCGCGAGGCGCAGGACGAGTTCGCGCTGCGTTCGCACCAATTGGGCGCAGCGGCGGTGAAGAGCGGTCGCTTCGCGGCCGAGATCGTTCCGGTCGAGATCCAGACGCGCAAGGGCGTGATCAAGGTCGACCAGGACGACCACATCAAGCCCGAGACGACGCTCGCCGCGCTGGCGGGCCTGCCGGCCGCATTCGGCAAGGACGGCACCGTGACGGCCGGCAATGCGTCCGGCATCGTCGACGGCGCCGCGGCGGTCATCGTCGCGTCGGCGGCGCGCGCGAAGGACCTCGGCGTGAAGCCGCTCGGTCGGATCGTCGCGTGGTCGGTCGTCGGCGTCGAGCCGTCCGAGATGGGCATCGGTCCGGCTCCGGCGATCCGAATGGTCTGCGAGCGCGCCGGCATCGGCGTCGACAAGATCGACTTGTTCGAGATCAACGAGGCGTTCTCCGCGCAGTACCTCGCCGTCGAGAAGGATCTCGGCCTCGACCGCGCGAAGGTCAACGTCAACGGCGGAGCGATCGCGCTCGGTCACCCGCTCGGCGCGACCGGGACGCGCATCACGCTGACGTTGTTGAACACGCTGAAGGCGACCGGCAAGAAGACCGGCATCGCGTCGGCCTGCATCGGTGGCGGCCAGGGCATCGCGATCCTCGTCGAGGCGACGTGAGCTCGCGTCGCTCGGCGGTGACGCACTGATGCCGCTCACGCTCGTCGAGAAGATCCTCGCGCAGCACGCCGGTCGCGACACCGTCGCGGCCGGCGAGCGCGTTCGCGTGGCGCCGCGCCTCGTCGCGCTCGACGAGGACGCCGTCCAGCGCCTTGGCCTGGAAGGACGAGCGGCGGACACGATCGCCGACGGACGCCGGATCGCGGTGTTCGAAGAAGGATTCCGTGCGGTTCCGGACGGATCGTGGCGCGCGCTCGACCGTGCAGCGCGAGCATTCGCGCGCGCGGCCGGCGCCACGTTCGTCGCGGCGGGGCGCGGTGGCGCGCAGGTCGTCGAACTCGCGGATCGCGGACTCGTCGGTCCCGGCGACTTCGTCGTGTCGAGCGCGTACGGCGCGCGCGCCCTCGGCGTGCTCGGCGCGGTGGTGCTCGAGCCCGGCGATGCGATCCTCGGACCGCTGGTCGGGGATCCGGGGTTCGACGTCGACGTGCCGCGCACCGTTCGCGTCACGCTGCGCGGCAAGCCCGGTCGCTGGTGCTCCGGGCGCGATCTCGGAGAACGGGCGGTCGCGGCCGTCGCATCGGATTGCGTCGACGCCGCCGTTCAATTCGACGGTCCGGCGTACGCGGAATTGGAGCTGCCCGAGCGCATCGCGCTGGCGGACGCGTTCGTCGAC
>JAEUIB010000695.1 GCA_016795255.1 Planctomycetota bacterium | reverse complement strand
GTGCGCATCTTCGTCCGCAATCGCGACGTCCTGAACGGCCTCGAGCGCGGGCTCGCGCGGCTGTCGTTGCCGATCCTGCGGTTCCTCCACGCGCGCAACGAGAACACGCGCGCCGGCGCGCGCCGCAACATCGTCGCGCACTACGACCTCGGCAACGACTTCTTCGCCGAGTTCCTCGATCCGTCGCTGACGTACTCGTGCGGCTTGTTCGAACGCGGCGACGAGACGCTCGAACAGGCCCAGCGCGCGAAGATCGACCGCCTGTGCCGCAAGCTCGCGTTGCACCGCGACCATCACCTGCTCGAGATCGGGACGGGCTGGGGCGCGTTCGCGATCCACGCGGCCAAGCACTACGGCTGCAAAGTCACGACGACGACGATCTCGCCGTCGCAGTTCGAGGTGGCGCGCGAGCGCATCGCGCGGGAGGGACTCGAGTCGCGGATCACGCTGTTGCTCGAGGACTATCGCGATCTGCGCGGGCGCTTCGACCGGTTGGTGTCGGTCGAGATGATCGAAGCGGTCGGAGCGCGGTTCTATCCCGACTTCTTCCGCACCATGTCGGAACGACTCACGGACGACGGCATCGCCGCGATCCAAGCGATCACGATCCAGGACCAGGAGTACGAGCGCGCGCGCCGGTCGGTCGATTTCATCCAGCGCTACATCTTCCCGGGCAGTTGCATCCCGTCGGTGACCGCGCTGTCGGCCGCGGCCACGAAGGCGTCGGATCTGCGCTTGTTCCACCTCGAGGATTTCGGCCCGCACTACGCGACGACGCTCGCCGCGTGGAACGACCGCATGCACGCGCGGCGTGATCGCATCCTGCGGCTCGGCTACGACGCGGCGTTGCTGCGTCAGTTCGAGTTCTACTTCAAGTACTGCGAAGGCGGGTTCGCCGAGCGCGTGCTCGGCTTGGCCCAGCTCGTCTTCACGCGCCCGCGTTGCTCGCGCGCGCCGATCCTGTCGCTCGCGCAACCGCGCGTGGCGGCTGTCGCGGAAGCGGTGCCGGCGGGCGCGTGCCGGCGCTCGACCGGATCCACGTGCGCGGCTTCGTCAACTTCGCGTTGTTCCAATTGGCGTGGTTTGCGTGCGTCCTCGGCGCGGCGTCGGGGCGCGTCGGGCTCGGTTGCGGCGTCGCCGTCGTGGCGCTCGCGGCGCACTTCGCGTGGTGGACCGCGGACCGACGCGCCGACCTCGTGCTCGTCGGCGTCGCGGTCGCGTTCGGCGCGATCGCCGATTCGAGCTTGATCGCGCTCGGGCGCATCGAGTACGTCGCGCCGCTCGCCGGACGATTCGCGCCGGCGTGGATCCTCGTGCTGTGGGCGTGGTTCGCCGCGACGCAGATGCACTCGATGCAATGGCTGCAGGCGCGCCCGCTCTTCGCGATCGCGCTCGGTCTGGTCGGAGGACCGCTCAGCTACCTCGCGGGCGAGCGGTTGGACGCACTGCGGTTCGTCGAACCGCGAGGCACCGGACTCGCGATGGGCGCGGTCGTGTTCGGCCTCGCCACGTTCGGACTGTCCCGTCTCGCTCGCCACCTGCGCACTCGCGGCGCGGGCGGATCGGCGAGTTGATCGGCGCGTCACGCCCGAATGCGCGCCCCGTTCTCGAGCGCGCTGGACGCGTGGCGTCGTTGCGTCGTGCGGACCGAGTCGACTCCGCGGTCAGATGATCCGGTCGACGAGTCGTTGCTCGCCACCCGGAAGATTGCCCGCGCTGCCGTAGACCTCGGCGGCACGACGTCGGAGTTCGTGGACCGACGCTTCGTACTCGCGTACCTGCGTGCGCGCCTCGTCGAGGCGTTCACGGTCCGCGCGTTCGCGCCGGCGTCGTTCGCGCAGACGCTCGGCGCGTTCCTTGCGCCGCTCGGAGATCGCCTGCGCGTCGGGACCGTCGCGGGCGGATCGGATCGCGGCGCGTTCCGCGGCCCGGTCGTCACGGTCGACGGCGACGGTGACCTGCGAGCGCGGATCGGCCTGCTGCTTGGGATCGGTCGCCTGGTTCGGCGACAGCCGCGGCGGCGCCTGGCGCGCGTTCGCGGTATCGCGATGGACGGCCGTATTCGGACGCTGGATGCCCTGGGTCGCAAAGGAGTCGTTCACGGCGTTCACCGTTGACCACCCGACGGGCAGCCGGGCAAGGTCTCCACGCTTCCCTTCGGCCGCGGGAGGGGCCGGTTGGAGCGGAAAATCCGGACGACTTGGCCGGGGAATTCGTCGCTGGCAGCCCGTCGAGGAAGTCGGCCGACCGTCGGTCGGGTTCCTCTACGGGAAGCTAGGGGTGTGGCACGATCGGTGCTCGACGCGCTGGATCGTGACGAATCGAGCGTCCTTGCCTCAAATGGGGCAGACGGAGCCCGGTCCGGCCTCGTCGGGAGCATCTCTGCCATGACGGCACGTCTGGTCGCCTTGATGGCGTTCGTGCTTTTCCTGTGTCTCGGCGCGTTCACGCTGCTGCTGCAGTCGTCGCGCGAGACCGTGATCCACGAAGCCAAGGAAACGCTGCGGACCGCGAGCTTCGAGACGCTCGACGCCGTGGCGCGCGCGTCGATGGAGTTCCGCATCGCCGATGCGGCGTCGGTCGGGACGGGGATCGGCCCGTGGCCGCCGCGTTCGGCGCGGTGGTGGAGCCCCGCGGCGCACGAAGCCGGGATCCCGACCGACGTGCCGATGGGGCTCGACGGCTCGACCGCGTACCGGATGGGGTTGGTGGCGCCGTCGCCCACGGATGCGTTCCGGGTGGTGCGGGACGAGCACGAGGTCTGGATCACCAGCGAGGACGCCCCTCCGCTGCCGATGGTCGGTCACGGCACGGACGGCGAGACGGACGGTGAGGGCGTCGTCCTGCGCGGGATCGTCGGTACGGCCGCCGATGCGAAACCCGACGTTCGGCAGCGCGTCCGCATGATCGCGCTGACGCGCAACGGCGTGACGCGCACGAGTGCGGACGGTCACCCGATCGTCGGCGGCGCCACGTCGAACGACGACATGCGCGAGTCGATGCAGCTCGACGAACTCTACGTGTCGAACGGCGACGTCACGGGAGTCACGAGCGAGAGGTTCGCCGTCACGCTCGCGTTCCTGCCGAACGTCGAGGCGGATCTGTCGACGTTCGTGCCCGCTCCCGGAGCCACGCCGGCCCTCGGCATCCTCGGCGATCCCGAGCCCAGTGGGCCGCGCAAGCTGATCCACTTCGAGGTCCCGGGCGAGTTCGACTCGATCTTCCGTGCGACGCAGCAGAAGTCGCTGTGGTGGTTCATCGGCGTGTTGGCGGTCGGCACGGTGTTGTCCGCGGGACTGGCTCGCCGGTTCACGCGTCCGATCCGCGATCTCGACGGCGCGCTGCGTCGTTTGTCGGACGGCGATCTCGACGTGACGGTCGACGTCACCGGCAAGCACGAGATCGGACGCCTGCAGACGGCGTTCAACGCGATGGCGCAGCGGCTGGCGAAGTCGCGCGAGATCGAGAAGGAGCTGCACCGCCGCGAGAAACTGTCGGCGCTCGGCCGCCTCGCGGCCGGCGTCGCGCACGACGTCCGCAATCCGCTGCACTCGATCCAATTGACGCTCGATCACCTCGACGATGCGGCGCGGCCGACCGACGTGGCGACGTCGCGCGAGTTCGACCGGGGCGTACGGTTGATCCGCGGCGAGATCGAACGGCTCGATCGGTTGGTCGAGAACTTCCTGTGCTTCGCGCGCTCGGACGGCCGCCGGACCGAATCCGTCGACGTCGGCGCGTTGTTGGCCGACGTCGCGACCTTCGTCTCGAACGAAGCGCAGCGGCGGGGGCTCGCTCTCGCGGTCGAAGCGGAGACCGGCGGGCTCGTGCTCGAGGGCAATCCCGAGTCGCTGCGTTCGGCGCTGCTGAACCTCGTGCTGAACGGGTTCGAAGCGATGAGCTCCGGCGGCACGCTGACGCTCCGCGCGCGCGCGGAGCGCGACGCCGTCGTGCTGGAGGTCGAGGACACCGGACGCGGGATCGCGCCGGAGGATCAGGAGCGCGTGTTCGAGTTCGGCTACACCACGCGGGCCGACGGCCACGGGCTCGGTCTCGCGATGGTGCATCAGGTCGTCGTCGAAGAGCACGGCGGCCGCGTCGGCCTGGCGTCGGCCCCCGGCGTCGGGACGCGCGTGCGGATCGAGCTGCCGTCGCGGACGACGGCGTCGGTGGTCGCATGAGCGCCGCGCCGGCCGTCGACGCGCTGCGGCTGTTGGTCGTCGACGACGAGCCGACGCAGCGCGAGATGCTGCAACTGCTGCTCGAGCGGGCCGGCTTCAAGGTCACGCTGGCGGTCGACGGCAAGGACGCGCTGAACGTGCTCGAGCGTCAGTCGTTCCACCTCGTGCTGTCCGACCAGCGGATGCCGGGGATCGACGGGCTCGAACTGCTCGTCAAGGCGCGCGAGCTGCGGCCCGATCAGCCGTTCGTGCTGATGACCGCGTACGGTTCGGTCGAGTCGGCGGTCGCGGCGATGAAGCGCGGCGCGGCCGATTACCTGACCAAGCCGTTCACAAAGGACGAGCTCATGCTCGTGCTCGAACGCGTGCTGCGCCAGCGCCGCCTGCAGGCCGAGGTCGAGGAACTGCGCAACCAACTGTCGGACCGCTCGCGCATGAGCGGCTTGATCGGCGTGTCGGCGCCGATGCGCGCGGTGTTCGAGCGGATCGAGCGCGTCGCGAGCACCGATGCATCGGTGCTGGTGACCGGCGAGAGCGGCACGGGCAAAGAGCTCGTCGCCCGCGCGATCCACGAGCGCAGCAAGCGCGCCGGCGGACCGTTCGTCGCCGTCAATTGCGCGGCGATCCCCGAAGCCCTGCTCGAGACCGAGTTCTTCGGCCACGAGAAGGGAGCGTTCACCGGTGCGATCCGAGCGCGCCCCGGCGCGTTCGAGCTCGCGCAGGGCGGCACGCTGCTGCTCGACGAGATCGGCGCGATGCGCGTCGACCTCCAAGCCAAACTGCTGCGCGCGCTGCAAGAGCGCGAGGTCCAGCGGCTCGGCGCCGAGAAGCCGGTCGCGGTCGACGTCCGCGTCATCGCGGCGACCAGCGAGGACCTCGACGAAGCGATCGCGAACCGATCGTTCCGCGAAGACCTCTACTACCGACTGAACGTCGTTCCGATCGAACTGCCGCCGTTGCGCGATCGGACCGAAGACGTGCCGTTGCTGCTCGACGCGTTCGCGCGTCGCGCGGCGGCGCGCCACGACCGCCCGGTGCATCGGATCCGCGCCGAAGTCGTCGAACGGTGCTGCGTCTACGGCTGGCCGGGCAACGTCCGCGAACTGCAGAACGTCGTCGAACGCATGGTCGTGCTCGCGCGCGGCGAAGAGCTCGGACTCGACGATCTGCCGGAAGCGATCCGCGCGGCGTGCGATCCGTCGCCGGCCGTCTCGACCGACGCGCTGGCGCTGCCGAGCGACGGCGTGAGCCTCGCGGACCTCGAGCGCAAATTCATCGTCGAGGCGCTCTCGCGCAGCAAGGGCAGCCTCGGGCCGGCCGCGCGGATGCTGGCGATCAGCTACAAGACGCTGCAGTACCGCATCCGCAAGTACCGCATCGACCGGTCCGAGTACGCCGGTCGCTGAAGCGCCGCGCGTCGGTCCGGCCGATCGGGAGTCCCGGCCGCTGCCGCGTCGGGCTACGCGAAGCCGAGCGCCCGGCCGCCTTGGTACACGGCGAAGCTCAGCAGCCACGCCAATGCGGTCATGTAGACGAACGTGAACGCGGGCCAGCGCCAGCCGCGCGTCTCGCGCGCGATGACGGCGAGCGTGCTCATGCATTGGCACGCGAGCGCGAAGAAGATCATCAGCGACAGACACACGAGCGGCGTGAACAGCGTGCGGCCGTCGGGCCACGTCGCCGCGCGCAGCCGAGCGCGCAACAACGCGTCTTCCGGGTCGGCGTCGCTGCCGATGCCGAACACGATGCCCATCGTCGACACGAAGACCTCGCGCGCGGCGAACGCGCCGAGGATGCCGATGCCGACGCGCCAATCGAAGCCGAGCGGCGTCAGCGCCGGTTCGATGACGTGGCCGATGCGACCGGCGTAGCTCGCGCGCGTGCGCTCCCCGAGCTCCTCGGCGTCGAGCGCCGCAATCCGTTGTTCGAGGTCGGCGAGGTCGCCGGTCGTGCTCGTGCGGAGCGTCGCCTCGAGGATCGCGCGCTCTGCGCCGAAGTCGCGGCTCAGCGTGACGTCGCGCGGGAACGTCAGCAGCAGCCACATCGCGATCGAGCACGCGAGGATGATCGTGCCGGCCTTCGTCATGAACTCGCGGCCCTGCTGCCACATCGAACGCAGGACGATGCGCGCCTGCGGCAGTCGGTAGGGCGGCATCTCGATCACCAGCGGGACGCGCGGTCCCTTCAGCATCGTGCGGCCGAGCACCAGCGCGACGACGAGAGCCATCAGCGTCGCGAACACGTACATCGCCGTCATCAGCAGGCCTTGCTGCAGCGGCGCGCGGTCCCCCGGCGGCACGATCGCCGCGATCAGCAGCCCGTAGACCGGGAGTCGCGCCGAGCACGTCATCAGCGGGATCACGAGCATCGTCAGCAGCCGGTCGCGCTGGCGGTCCATGGTGCGCGTCGCGAGGATCGCCGGGATCGCGCACGCGTAGCCCGACAGCAACGGGACGAACGCGCGGCCGTTCAGCCGCATCGCGCGCATCACGCGGTCCATCAGCACCGCGACGCGCGCCATGTAGCCCGAGTCCTCCATGATCCCGAGGAACAGGAACAGGATCAGGATCTGCGGCAGGAACACGACGAACGCGCCGATGCCGGCGATCACGCCGTCGACGAGGAAGTCGGCGAACAACCCCGGCGCCATCGCGTCGCGCAACGCCGCCTGTCCGAACGCGAACGCGTCCTCGATCCAACCGATCAACGGGTCGGCGAGCGTGAACAGCGCCTGGAACAGGAACGTCATGATCGCGAGGAACAGCAGGAACCCGCCGGCCGGATGCAGCAGGACGCGGTCGATGCGGTCGGAGAATCGCGTCACCTGGCGCGTCTGGCGCACGAACTCGGCCTCGTGGGCGTCGATCCAGTCGTAGCGGCTCTGGATGATCTCGCGCTCGAGTTCGCGTCCGTCGGCGTCGGCCGTCGCGCGGCGTTCGCGGACGACCGCGCGCAACTCGGTCGGGACGTCACGGAGTTCGTCCTCGTCGTCGAGGGACAGCATCGCCCACAGCGCGAGCGCGTCACGGCGTTCGAGATCGCCGTCGGCCCATGCGTCGGGGATCTTCGCCGAGACCGCGTCGACGTCCGCGCGCAGCTTGGCGCTGCGCGGTCGCCAGTTCCACGAGGGGCGAACCCTCTGCGGTGCGTGCAGGATCGCCGCGATCTGGCGCTTCAGTTGATCGACGCCGGTGCCGTTGCGCGCGACGACCGGGACGACCGGCACTCCGAGCGCCTTCGCCATCGCCGCTGCATCGATCGTGATCCCGGCGGACTGCAGTTGGTCGACCATGTTGAGGGCGACGACGACGGGCAGGCCGAGCTCGATGATCTGGAGCGTCAGGTAGAGGTTGCGCGTGATCTGCGTCGCGTCGACGACCACGACGACCAGGTCCGGCCGACCGATCGGGGGCAGCCCGGCGACGGCTTCGAGCGCGAGGAACTCTTCGTGGCTGCGCGCCGACAGGCTGTAGGTGCCGGGGCAGTCGACGAGTTCGGCGGTCGTGAGGTCGGGCAATCGCAGTGTGCCGGCGTGGCGCTCGACCGTGATGCCCGGATAGTTGCCGACCTTGACGCTGCCGCCGGTCAGCGCGTTGAACAGCGTCGACTTGCCGGTGTTCGGATTGCCCGCGACGACGATCGTGCGGCGTTGCGTCAGCGGCCCGATCACGAGGTGACGCCGGTGACTTGGAGGTTGCGGGCTTCGCTCAGGCGCAGCGACACCCGGGATCGGCGCACCTCGACCTCGACGAATCCGCCGACGTGATTGCGCCGCACCAGCCGGATCTGGGTCCCGGGCAGCAGGCCGAGTTCCATGAGTCGCCGGCGCAACGTGCGTGCGCCGTTCAGCGAGACGAGGGTCATCGAGGACCCGACGTCGATGTCGTCGAGAGTTGCCATGGGGTGGGACTTCGAATTGAGAGTCATTCTCAGTATGGTCGGCAGTGTAGCCACCGAACTGGAGGCGCTCAAGCGGGCCGTCGTGCGCCAAAAGCGCGCGTGCGGACGCTTTCCCGCTCGGGGAGCCGTCCGCGATGGGGGAGCGGGAGCCGAGCTCGGCGTCAGCGCAGCGCCAGGCCGATCCAAACGCCGCCGACGGCCATCGTCAGCAGCGACAGTCCGCAAAGCAGCCGCCGATGGGCGCGAGCTCCGTTGCGCTCGAGGCGCGTCGCGAAGAACCCGAGCATCGCCGAGAACGCGATCATCGCGAGCACGTTGCCGGCGGCGAATCCGAGCAGGTACCCGAACGCTTCGGTCCGGGTCGGCAACGCCAGCGCGGCGACGACGCCGATGACGTGCGACGTGCCGGCGAAGCCGTGCACCGTGCCGGCGCAGAACGCCGTCCGAGGGTGGCGGTGGCCGTGGGCCGGCGGCGCGAACGCAGCGACGAGCCCGCGGCCGCCGATCACGATCAGCAGACCGCCGACGATGAGCTCGCTCCAGGCCGAGATCGACTCGACGGGAAGGGCCTCGCGGAAGGCGACGAACAGGCCACCGAGCAACGCCAGCCCGCAGGCGTGGCCGATGCCCCAATGCAGTCCCGCGGTCCACGCGAAGCGCCGCGAATCGACCGCGAGCGGCGCGACGGCGGCCACGTGATCGGCGCCGGTGACGACGTGCTGCGATCCGGCGAGCAGGCCGGTGAGGAGGATCGGCAGCATCGTGAGCTCTCGCGCGGGGTGGGAGGCGTCGGACGATACCGACTCCGCCCGGCGCACCTCGTCAGATCAAGCTCGCGGCCTTGGCGCCGGCGATGCGCTTGAACAGGTGGTACGCCGAGAACTCGTACGGCGTGTCGAACTTGCGGTTCAGCAGCCGATGTCCGGCGCGCTTGCGCAAGTAGCG
>JAEUIB010000666.1 GCA_016795255.1 Planctomycetota bacterium | reverse complement strand
AATCGCTGGCGAGCAGACTCTCGATCGCGGCGCGGATCGGGGCGCGGGGTTCGCGCGAAACATGTTCGACCAGGAACGGTGCGAGCTCCGGCCGCCGCAGCGCGGCGAGGCCGCGGACCGCGGCGAACCGCAGCGTGTCGTCGCCGTGCTCGAGGCCGCCGAGCAGTCGCGCGACGGAGCCCGCGACCGGCGCGTGGCCGATCAGCACGTAGGTTCCCGGCCACACGGCGCGGCCCGCCGCTTCGCGTTCGGTCGCGAGGTCTTGCAGCATCCGCGAGAGTTCGGCGTTGGCGTGCGTCTCGACGTCGAACAGGCGGTCGATCGCGATGCCGATGAACGCGGCCTTCAGCAGCACGCGGTTCACGCGTTCGGTGCCGACCTCGGGGACCGCCGCCGCGCGCGCCGGCAGATTGCCGTCGGCGACGAGGGCTTCGAAGTGCGGCTGCATGTTCGTGCGCTGGACCTCGTCGAGCAGCGCGGCGGTGGCCGGACCGAGCGGCAGGAGTTGCGCCGATCGCAGCACGATGACGCGCTCCTCGATGTCGCCGTGGGCATGCAGGTCGAGCAGCTCCGCGGGTCCAGGGTGCGCCGCTTCGAGCAACGCGAGGCCGACGGCGTCGCAGACGCGCCACGCCGCGAGCTCGACGACCGCGGGACGCCCTCCGGCGACCGGCTGCGAGCAGCGGCCGGGCGGCAACCCGGCGCGACCGACACGACGCGCCAGCGACGGCAGGATCTCGGCGACGGCTCGAACACCCTCGCGTGCGATGCGCGCGCGGGCGTCGTCGACGAAGCGGCGCTGCGCGGCGTCGAGCAGCGGGGAGACTCGATCGATCCAGTCGATGGCCATGGGCGGTCCTCGAGGCGGGCTAGCGATGCAGGGCGCCGTGCGGGCTTGGCGCGACGCGGTCGGATCGTACGGGACGTCGACGGTTCCGCGGCGCGCCTGTTCGCCGGCGTTCCCCGTGCGTTTCGTCGCAGGCTGCCGCGGTCACGGGGAGCGGGTCGCGACGAACACGCCGTAGTCGCCGACGTCCTCGACGTCGACCCGACCGAAGTGGCGCGTGACGATCGCGGCGTGGTTCGTCTTCTCCTTGGCGACCAGCAGCAGCGTGCCGCCCGGCGCGAGGCAGCGGAACGCGTCGGCGACGAACTGCTCGGCGATGCGGAAGTTCGCGAAGTACGGCGGGTTCGTCAACGCGAGCGTCGCGCAGCCGTCTTGCAGCGCGACGGCGTCCGGGGCCGCGACGACGTCGGCGCGGACGTCGCAGCGCGCCGCGTTCGCGCGCGCGAGGTCGGTCGCGCGGACGTTCGACTCGACGAGGATCGCGCGTGCGGCGCGCCGCGCCTTCGCGACCGCGACGCCGAGGATCCCGATGCCGGCGCCGAGGTCGAGCACGACGTCGCCGTCGCGCGGAGGCAGCGCCGCGAGCGCGTGCGACGCCAACAACGCGCGCGTGCCGCCGTCGAGCCGGCCGTACGTGAACGTCCCGGGTCGCGACGCGAACGCGAGCGAACCTCCGCCGTGCTCGACGACGACGTCGTGCGTGCGGTCCTTCGCGCGGACGCGCTTGTCGCCGCGTCGCGCGACGAACACGACGCCGTCGTATTTCGTCCGCAGCACCGCGTCGGCGCGGCCGAACACGTCGCGCAGGAGCTCCTTGACCCATTCGCCGTCCGGATGGTCCGTGACCGCGTACAGCGGCGCTCCCGGAGCCAGCACGAGCGCCGCTTGTTCGACGAGATCGCGCGCGAGCTTCGCGTCCCCGCGCGCCGGGAACGGCAGGATCACCGCGGCGCACGGCGTGCCCTCGAACACCGCGTCCGCGCGATCGCCGGGGTAGCGCACGCCGGGCAAGTCCGCGGCCGCGACGACCTCGACGGAGCTCACGTCGTTCTGCGCCAGCACCGCGCGCGCTCGCGCCGCGACGTACAGGTCGAGCTCGAAATGGCGGACGCGGACGTCCGGGAACGACGCGCACACCGCGAGCGCCACCGCCGGCTCGGCCGAGAAGCCGGTCAGGACGTCGCCCGCGAGTTGCTTCGGCAGGGCTTCGATCGCGAGACGCGCGATCGGATGCAGGCCACGGCGCGAACGGAACACCAGGGCGCCGTCGCGGAGGGACTCGGTGGTTTCGGATTGGTGCGGGTTGCCGAGGACGAATGAGGAGGGCATCGACGGGAGGGTAGCGGCGGGAGAGGAGGGATGAGAGGGACGACGAGGGATGAGAGGGACGCGAGGGCCGATAGGGACGACGAGGGACGCGAGGGACGCGAGGGTCGACGAGGGACGACGAGGGACGCGAGGGACGACGAGGGACGCGAGGGACGACGAGGGACGCTAGGGACGCTGAGGGCGCGAGGGATGACAGGGACCCCCGGGGCGCTAGACTCTCGCGCTTCGAGGGCGGCACCCCTCTCCTACGGAATGAAGAGCAACCAATGACCGATGCGCTGACGCTCGACCACGTGTCGAAGCGGTTCGGCTCCCACCAGGCCGTCGACGCGATCTCGATGCGGATTCCCGCTGGGTCGATCTACGGGTTCCTCGGGCAGAACGGAGCCGGCAAGACCACCACGATCCGCATGATCATGAGCATCTACTACCCCGACTCGGGGCGGATCACGGTGCTCGGCTCGCCCAACTCCGAATCGATCAAGGATCGGCTCGGGTACCTGCCCGAGGAGAAGGGCCTCTACAAGAAGATGAAGGCGAACGAGCTGCTCGCCTACTTCGGGATGCTGAAGGGCGTTCCGAAGGCCGACGCCAAGGTCAAAGCGAACCAGTTGCTCAAGAGCGTGGGCCTCGGCGAGTTCGCCGACCACCGTTGCGAACAACTGTCGAAGGGCATGGGCCAGAAGGTCCAGATCCTCGCGACGATCATGCATGACCCCGAGCTCGTGATCCTCGACGAGCCGTTCTCCGGGCTCGACCCGGTGAACGTCGAGATGATGCGCGAGGTCATCCTGAAGATGAAGCGCGACGGGCGCACCGTGATCTTCTCGACGCACGTCATGGAGAACGCCGAGAAGCTGTGCGACGGCATCGTGATGATCCATCGCGGCAAGAAGGTCCTCGACGGCACGCTCGCCGAGGTGAAGTCGGGCGGCGATCGCGGCATCCAGATCGACTACGACGGCTCGGGTGAGGTCCTGCGCGAGTTGCCCGGGATCACGCGCATCAACGACTCGGGCAAGCACGCCGAGATCTTCCTCGCGGCCGGGACCGATCCGCAGGAGATCCTGAAGCGCCTGGTCGGTCGTCTCGTCATCCGCCGCTTCGATTTGCGCGAGCCCTCGCTGCACGAAGTGTTCTTCCGCGCCGTGAAGGGGGACTCCCATGAGTAACAAGACCTGGCTCGTCGCTCGGCGCGAGGTGCTCGAGAACATCCGCACGAAGGGCTTCTGGGTCGGCGTGCTGATGCTGCCGATCATCATGATCGTGTCGATCTCGCTGCCGCGGTTCCTCGAAGGGCAGAAGGAAGTCCGCAAGTACGCGGTCGTCGACCAGAGCGGCTGGATGCTCGCCGCGATCGACGAACGCGCGGCGATGCCCGACATGCAGCGCGTGCTGCGCGAAGCGATCGACGCGCGACGCGACGATCCCGCGCGCTACGCCGAGTTCCCCGAGCTGCTACGCAAGTTCGTCGACACGCTCGACCAGATCTGGGACAACCCCGCGCTCGCGCCCGATCCCGCGCTGCCC
>JAEUIB010000652.1 GCA_016795255.1 Planctomycetota bacterium | reverse complement strand
GGAACTCCATTCCGAGGATCGAACGTGGACGGACGAAAGGGTGAATCGGGTGTTCCGGATACGCGCGCAGCGGGTCATCGGTCATGCGCGTCTCCAAAAAAAGGTGACGCACCGCGTCCGTCGCGGAGAGCCGGCGACGGCCGCGCGCTCATCGCTTCTCGGGTTTGGACATCCCGGCCGTGACGGCGAAACGCAGCGCGTCCTCGCCGGTCATCGTGATCGACTCGATCGCGGAACGCGGGACGAGCAGCGTGTAGCCGCCGATCGCGTAGCTGAGCGGTAGGTACACGGCGACCGTGCCGTCCAACGACCGGCCGGCGCCGAGGTCGCCGAGGTCGTCGCGCGTGATGAAGCCGAGCACGCGCGTCTGGCCGTCGAAGATGCGGACCAGCACCGCGCGACCGGGCTGGCGCCGCGGATCGTCGGACGCGAACAACGACATCGCGTCGCGCAACGCGCCGTAGATCGTCTTGACCACGGGGATCTTGCGCAGCAGGTGTTCGCCGAAGTCGATCAGGCGCTGCGCGACGTAGCTCTTCGTCAGCAGTCCGACGAACAGGATCACCGTGAAGCCGGCGAACACGCCGTAGCCCGCCACGTAGTACTCGGCCGGCATCAGCTTCTTCAGCAGACCGCCGACGAGTTCCTCGGCCGCGGATCCGATGCGCCACAGCAGGTACAGCGTGACGCCGATCGGCAGGATGACCGCGAGGCCCTTCAGGAACAGGCGAGTGATCTGCTTCATCATCGGAGTCGACCAAGGACGACGGGTTTCACGGGCGCCGGGGCCGCCACGGTAGCGCGGCGAGCGGTGGCGTCTTTGCTCATTCCGGCGCGGCGCCGGCGGCGGTTCACAAACCCCAGCGGCCGTCGAGCGCGTCGAGCCAACCGGTCGTGCGGAGCCGTTCGAGCGCCGCATCGACCTTTTCCTTCAGCGCGCCGTTCTTCCGCGTCAGCGCGATCGCGTAGCGCTCGACGGCGAGCGGCTTGTCGATCACGCGGAACACGTCGGGATGGGCCGCGGCCAAGTCGTCGGCGTCCGGGCCGTCCATCACCGCCGCGTCGATCTCCTTCAGACGCAGGCGCTCCCGAGTGGGTTTCGGCGCTTTCGCCGCGACCACGGCGATCGCCCGCGGCAGCACCGACGTCAGCGCCGCTTCGGACGTCGTGCCGCGGCCGGCCGCGACCTTGAGTCCGTCGAGGTCGGCCAACGTCGTCGGCTCGCCTTCGCCGTTGCGGACGAGGCACGCGATGCGCGTCTCGTAATACGGCGCGGAGAACGCGACGACGCGCTCGCGCTCCTCGGTGATCCCGAGCGTCGCGCACGCGGCGTCGACCTCGTCCCCGGCGACCGCGTCGAGGAGTTCGTCGAACGGCAGCTTGCGCCACTCGAGCGCGAGTCCGATCTCCTGCGCGACGCGCTCCATCATCTCGACGTCGCGACCGACCAGCGAGCCGTCGGCCGCGACGAACGCGAACGGCGGATTGTCGAAGTCGCAGGCGACGACGAGCGTGTCGTCACGGCGCGGCGTCGCGCACGCGACCAGTGCGGTCAGGGCGAACAGAGCGAGGGCGTGTCGTCGATCCACCGGATCACGCCTCCCGCATGTGCGGGTAGGACCAGTCCTTCGGCGGCACGAACGTCTCTTTCACGGTCCGGACGCTGGTCCACCGGATCAGGTTCAGGAACGAGCCGGCCTTGTCGTTGGTGCCGGACGCGCGCGCGCCGCCGAACGGCTGCTGGCCGACGACGGCGCCGGTCGGCTTGTCGTTGACGTAGAAGTTGCCGGCGGCGTGGCGCAGTCGATCGGCCATTTTCACGATCGCCGCGCGATCCTGCGCGAACACCGCACCGGTGAGCGCGTACGGCGACGTCGTATCGCAGAGCTCGAGCGCTTCGTCGAGCTTCGCGTCGTCGTAGACGAACGTCGTCAGGATCGGCCCGAAGATCTCGTCGCACATCGTGATCGACCGCGGATCCTCGCTGTGGATCAGCGTCGGCGGCACGAACCAGCCGGTCGACTTGTCACAGGTGCCGCCGGTCAGGACCTTCGCGCCCTTCGCCTTCGCCGCTTCGATGTAGCGCGCGCAGTTGTCGAACGACTTCTCGTCGATCACCGCGCCCATGAACGTGCGGAAGTCGGCGACGTCGCCCATCGCGATCTTCTTCGTCTCGGCGACCAGGCGATCGCGGACGACGTTCCACAGCGAGCGCGGGACGTACGCGCGGCTCGCGGCCGAGCACTTCTGTCCCTGGTACTCGAACGCGCCGCGGAGCAGCGCGACGACCAGCGCGTCGACGTCCGCGGACGGGTGCGCGAACACGAAGTCCTTGCCGCCGGTCTCGCCGACGAGGCGCGGGTACGACTTGTAGTTCGCCATGCTCTCGCCGACGGTCTTCCACATGCGGTTGAAGACGCCGGTCGAGCCGGTGAAGTGGACGCCCGCGAGATCGCGATGGGGGAGCGCCGCGTCGCCCAGCGTCGGGCCGTCGCACGGCACGAAATTGATGACTCCGTCGGGCAAGCCCGCCTCGCGCAGGATCTGCATCACGACCCAGTTCGAGTGCAGCGCGGTCGTCGCCGGCTTCCACACGACGACGTTGCCCATCAGCGCCGGCGCCGTCGGCAGGTTGCCGCCGATCGCCGTGAAGTTGAACGGCGTCACCGCGAGCACGAACCCTTCGAGGTTGCGGTACTCGACGTGGTTCCACATGCCGGCGTTCGAGCCCGGCTGCTGCGCGAGGATCTGCGCCGCGTAGTGGACGTTGAAGCGGAAGAAGTCGATCAGCTCGCAGGCCGAGTCGATCTCGGCCTGGACGACCGTCTTGCTCTGGCCGAGCATCGTCGCGGCGTTCGCGGCCGCGCGGTACGGGCCGGCGAGCAGATCGGCGGCCTTCAGGAAGATCGCCGCGCGATCGGTGAACGCCATCCGCGACCACTCGTGCGACGCCGCGTTCGCGGCCTGGATCGCGGCCTCGACGTGCTCGCGTCCGCCGAGGTGCGCGCGCGCGAGCTTCTTCGCGTGGGCGTGCGGTTCGGTCACGTCGACGACGCGGCCGGTGCGGACTTCCTTGCCGCCGATCAGCAGCGGGATCTCGACCGCGGCGCCGCGTTGGGCCGCGATGGCGGCCTTCAGCTCCGCGCGTTCTGGCGAGCCCGGCGCGTAGGACTTGATCGGTTCGTTGGTCGGTGGAGGAGGCGTGTGGATCGACTGGGTCATGGTCCGCGCAGGCTACCAGCCGGCACGCGATTCGACCCAGGTCGGTTCGCCTCGTTCCTCGTCGCTACTTGCGCCGTTTGGTCGTCGTGAACTCGAGGTGGGCGGCGTCGATCCCGTAGAAGTCCAGGGCGCCCTTCATGCGCGTCACTTGCGGGTTCCCGGGCTTCCCGGCCTTGCTCGTGATTTCCGTCGCCATCGAGAAATAGCCGCCCGAGGTCGAACCGAATCCCGAGGTCGGCAGCGGCTTGCCGGCCGAGAAGCCCGGCTGCAGTCGCAGCGTCACCGAGTTCTGGAAGAACGTCGGCAACTGATGGTCGAACGCGTAGTTCGACGGAATCGACAGCGTCACGCACCCGCGGCCGGCGTCCATCGTGAAGCGGGCGCCCTTGATGTTGGTGACGACCGGCGGCAACTCGTCGTCGTTCGGTTGCATCACGCTCTTCACCTTGGCGTCGAAGTGCGCCGGGGCGTAAGCGAGCAGGTACGCGTAGAGATGGTCCGGGAACTCGACGCGCCGGGCGACCGACTTGGTCTCCGGATCGACGTGGACGATCTCGTTCGTGTCGCGCGACAGCACCGCGACGGTCCCGTCCGGGGCGATCGTGATGTCGCTCGCCGCGACCGCGGCGATGTCGACGACGTCGGTCGTCACGCCGTCCGCGCGGACCAGTGCGAGCAGATCGCTGCCCGCGCGCAACGCGAAGATGTCGTCGTCGCGCGTGACCGCGAGTTGGGTCACGTTGGCGGTCGTCGTGTCGTCGCCGAGCGTTTCCGCCGTTCCGGCCGCCGAGTCGATGCGCATGATGCGATCCGTGCCGAGCGACGAGTACACGAGGCGGTCGGCCGAATCCAACTCGAGGTCGAACGGAGCGTCGGCGCCGTGGCTCGAGACGTACGTCTTCGACGTGATCCCGGAGCGCCGCTCCACGAGCGCGTCCTCCGCGGGTTCGGCGAAGTAGAGCCAGCCGCGACGACTCAGCGTCGAGCCGCCGCTCGAACTCGCCGACAGCGTCATCGTGCCGGTGAGCTTCCCCGCGGCGTTGAAGACGTAGCCGAGGTTGTAGGAGCCGCACAGCACGATGAGCGAACCGTCCGGCATGAACTGCAGCGACGTCGCCGCGTCCATCGCGAAGCCTGCACCGAAGCTGCGCACGAACGCTCCGGTTTCCGTGACCTCCGCGACGCAGAGCAGGCCGGTGTTCATGTCGTACGCGAGCAGGAACGGCCGGCCGGCGCGGAACTCGGCGGCGCGCGCGGACGCAGCGAACGTCGCGACGAGCGCGAGCGACAGCGAGAGCAGGACGCGGCGCATCATGGGTTCAGCACTTTCTTCGTCTTGAACGTCAGGTGGATCTGCGAGTCGGAACCGCCGCACCACAGCGAGCCCGACGCGGAGATCACGCGCTCGAAGCCCGCTTCGTCGAATTTGCGCTTGGTGTCGCACGTGACCGTGACGTCGTTGCGGGAGAGCGCGTCGCGCGGCGCACGCGCGTGGATCGAACGCAGCGGACCGGGCGCGCCGATGCCGGTCACCTTCCCGTTCGCGACGAGACGGTCGATGCCGGTCACGGAGACGAAGTCGTCGGCCTGCTCCGGATCGTCGGTGAACCGGAACATGACGCGGCGGCTCGCCGGTTGGATCGAGACCACCGCGCTCTCGAGGATCTGGACCATCGCGCCCGACCCGTCGCGAACACGACCGCGCACGATCGTGTCGAAGCGGAACGGCGCGACGGCGAGGTAGACGGCGTACGGCGGGGAGTTCGGCGAACTCGCGAACACTTCGCTCTCGCCGTCGGGGCCGACGGCGACGATCCGCCCCTGCGTCGAGTCCACGAGCAGCAACCGACCGTCCGGTGCGAAGTCGACGTCCTCGATCGGACCCGTGGCGAGTGGAACGTCGATCGTGTCCGGCACCGCGCCGATCCAGCTCGTGCCGGAGATCACGCGCGGGTGCGCCGAGTCGGACACGACGAGCGTTCCTCCGAACTCGACGGCGGCTCCGTGAGGGAACACGCCTCCCGAGACGAACCCGAGCGAGGTCGCGTTCGACAGCGTGCCGGTGCCGTCGACTTCGAAGAACCGCGTCTGGCCCAGTGCACCCGGCGACGTCACGATGAATCCGAAATCGTCGATCTCGAGGTCGTACAGCGGTGTCGTGCCGTCGTAGAGCACGGTGGCCGAAGATCCGTCCAACGGCATGCGGATCAAGTCGCCGAAGTTGTAGCTCGTGACGAGGTATCGACCGAGCGTGTCGAACTCGACGGCTTCGACGTTGAGGATCGCGGGGTTCGTGGCCGTCGCGGCGACCTCACCCGTGCCGTCGATGGCGACGATCGAGGTCGAGAGACCGGATCCGATGTGCAGCAGACCTTCGGGTCCGAACGCCAAACCGGTCGGGACGATGTTCGGTCCGGTGCTGAGATCGATCGCGCGGACGAACGCGCCGGATTCGTCGAACTCGACGATCTGCTTCAAGCCGAAGTCGGACAGGAACACGTGGTTCGCCGAGAACTCGACGGACTGCGCGGATGCGACGGACGCGAGTCCGATCCACGACAGCAGCACGAAGGGCCGAGGCGCGCGCATGGACGATCTCCGAACGTAGTGGCACGTCGGAGATCGGAATGCGGCGGAACGGAACTTGAAGCGGATGGCGAGCGTCGGGCGCGGCCGCCCGATCACTTCCTCTTGGCGTGGTCCGCGATGACCTGCGCGACGCAGGCCGTCAGCGCCTTGCCGGTCGGGACGTGCAAGAACTCGTTCGGCCCGTGCGCGTTCGAATGCGGTCCGAGCACGCCCGTGATCATGAACTGCGCTTCGGGGAAGCGCTGGCCGAGCATGCCCATGAACGGGATCGAGCCGCCTTCACCCATGTGCATCGCGTCCTTGCCGAAGAACGTGCGCGACGCCGAGTTCATCGATTCCGTGAGCCACGACGCGAAGTCGGGCGCGTTCCAGCCGGCGCTGCCCTTCTCGCCCTTGAACGTGACTTTCGCGCCGTACGGCGGATCGCGCTCGATCGTGGCCTTCAGCGCCGCGACGGCCTTCTGCGCGTCGGCCGTCGGCGGCAAGCGCATCGACAGCTTCACGGCCGTCATCGGCCGCAACACGTTGCCGGCGTCGGCCAGCGCGGGCAGTCCGCCCGCGCCCGTGACCGACAGCGTGGGCCGCCACGTGCGGTTCAGGATCAGTTCCGCCGGGTCGGAGTTCATCGGCTCCGCGCCCTTCACGAACGGGAACTTGTCGAACACCTCGGACTTCAGCACCGCCGCGACCGACTGCGCCTGCGCCATGCGCTGCGGCGGGATGTCGACGTGGAACTCGCTGATGCGGACCTGGCCGGTGCGCTCGTCCTCGAGGCGCGACAGGATCTGCCGCAGGATCCGGAACGACGACGGCACGACGCCGGACGCGTCCCCCGAGTGGACGCCTTCCGTCAGGATCTCGACGACGAGGTCGCCGGCGACCATGCCGCGCAGGCTCGTCGTGCACCACAGTTGGTCGTAGTTCGCGCAGCCCGAGTCGAGGCAGATCACGAGGCTCGGCGTGCCGATGCGCGGCGCCAGCGCTTCGATGTACGCCGGCAGGTCGAACGAACCCGATTCCTCGCAGGCTTCGATCAGCACGACGCAGCGCGCGCGCTTCGCCTTCTGCTGCTGGCAGCCGAGGATCGCCGTCAACGACGCGAACGCGGCATAGCCGTCGTCGGCGCCACCGCGACCGTAGAGCCGATCTCCGCGCCGAACCGGGGTCCACGGGCCGAGGCCTTCCGACCAACCGGTCATCTCCGGCTGCTTGTCGAGGTGTCCGTACAGCAGGATCGTGTCGTCGACGTCGCCGGGGATCTCCATCAGGATGACCGGCGTGCGCTTGTCGAGCTGGACGACCTCGAGCTTCAGGCCCTTGATCGGCTGCGCCTTGCACCAATCGGCGATCAGCTTCACCGCCTTGTCCATGTGGCCGTGTTCGCGCCATTGCGGGTCGAACAGCGGGGACTTGTTCGGGATGCGGATGTAGTCCGTGATCGCGGGGACGATCGACTCGTCCCACTGCTTCGCGACGAAGGACTTCAGTTCGTTGGCGTTCATGGAAGGCCGCTCCTGTGCGTTCTGCCGCGTCGTTCGATTCGTGCGCGTCGGGGTCGGATGCGAGCCGCCAAGTTAGCAGGCCACTCGCAGTGGCGCAGCGTGCGTGACTCCCTGCCGCATGGATCCTCGTTCCGCGAGAGGTAGCGTGTCGCCCCTTCCCCGGAGGCCTCGATGACGGAGCAAGGCAGCGGCCGCGTGGTGCGCGGAACCGTGACGTTCTCGCTCGACGCGGCCTACGAGCTGGCGCTGCCGTCGTGCGCTGCGCCGCCGTCCGGGCATCCGGTGGTGCTCGCGCTGCATGGGTTCGGGGAGGACTGCCACCGGATGCTGGAGCGGTTCGCCCCGCTCGTCGCGCTCGGGGTCGCGGTGCTGGCCGCCGAGGGTCCGTACCCGGTCGAGATGCGGCGGAGGGTGTCCGGCGAGCCGGCGCGGATCGGTCACGCTTGGTACCAATTCACCGGCGACCAGCCGGCGTTCGTGGCCGCGTGCGCGAAGACCGCCGGCCACCTCGCCCGGGTCCTGGACGCCGCCGCGGCGGAACACCGTCTCGACCGCTCCCGCGTCGTGCTGGCCGGGTACTCGCAAGGCGGCTACCTGGCCGGATTGTGGGCGCTGACCGAGCCGGCTCGGTTCCGAGCCCTGATCGCGATCGCCTGCCGCATCAAGACCGAGGTCTTCGCACCCGACGTCCTCGCGCAGGCGTCGCGCCTCCCGGTCCTGGCGATCCACGGCAGCCGGGACGAGCGGGTCCGCCCCGAGCCTCAACAGGCGGCCATCGACGTGCTGCGCCGCGCCGGCTTCGACGCGCGAATCCAAATCCACGACGGCGGTCACGACCTCGACGGAACCGTCGTCGCGGCGGTCCAGGCGTTCCTCCGCGACGATCTGCGGTTTCCCGCGTGACGATCCCCGCCGTACGAGGATCCACGAGGACAGAGACACTCATTCGCAACGAGAGACCTTCAGGAGTTCTGCCCATGCGTCACCTTCCCAAGTTCGTGCTCGGCGTCCTCGCTCTGGCCGCGTCCGGTTGCCAGAACGGCGAGTTCAAGATGCCCGATTTCTCGTCCTGGACCGGCGAAGCCGACACCAACAAGGCCGATGCCAACTCGTCCTCGTCGTCGACCTCCTCGACCTCGTCGACTTCGTCGACGGGCGGTAGCTCGACCGGCAGCTCCAGCTCGTCGTCGACCGGCGGCTCGAGTTCGAGCGGCGGCGGCATGAGCGATTCGTCGTCGGCGGACTCGTCGAGCGGCGCCGGCATGTCGAGCGGCGGCGACTCGAGCGGCGCCGGCGCCTATGCGGCGCAGGAGCCGACCGAGCCGCAGAACACGAAGGACTCGGTCGACGTCAGCGGCACCGAGTCGTGGGCCTGGTCCGACGCGAAGGTCGGCTGGATGGTGCGCCACAAGATGCAAGGCGGCATGGAGATGGTCCAGGAAGTGAAGGACCTCGACGACAAGCGCCTGCTGATGCTGAACAAGACCTACATGAACGGCAGCCTGCTCTCGGCGTCGCTGATGTGGTCGGCCCGCTACATGAAGAAGTACGAAGGCGAAGTCGTGAAGACCGACTGCACCTCCGAGGAGCTCGGTGACGAGACGCTGACGATCGCCGGCAAGTCCGTGAAGTGCAAGGTCACGCGCGGCACCTGCACGATCAACGGCGAGAAGACGATCACGAAGAGCTGGATGAGCGACGACGTCCCCGGAACGATGGTCAAGGTCGAGTCCGAGGGCGCCGGTCAGGCCAAGGGCGTCGTGATGGAACTGGTCGACTTCAAGAAGACCTGATCCTCCGACCCGTTCTCGACGAGTCGTCGACGCCGCACGGCGCGGGCATCGCAAGCGATGCCCGCGCCGTGCGCGTTCGTGGTCGGGTTCACTGCGGCGCCGGGACCTTGCCGGTCGTCACGAGCCACTCGCCGATGTACTGCGCGGCGACCGAGTGGCCCTTCTCCGAGAAGTGACCGACGTCCCACGGCAGCCACAGTTCGTCGTGATGCTCGGCCATCGGCGCGAGCAAGTTCAGGTAGTCGATGCTCTGTTCCTGGCAGCTGCGCTCGAACAGGCGGCTGAGTTGCGCGGCCGCCGGGTTCTTCGTGTACGCCCACGCCGGCAGGATCACGACGCCGAACGCGACGCCGCGCGACGCGCATTCGTCGCGCATTCGTCGCGCATGCGGCCGAGGATCGCGCGGATCAGGATCAGGTTCTTCTTCGCGGTCGGCGTATTCGGATCGACCGCTTCGCGGCCCACGTACTGGTCGATCGCGCGCTGCTTCGCAGCCTCTTCGCGCTCTTCCTTGGTGCCCGACTTCACCTCGAGTTTGCTGCCGTAGTACTTCTGGAACGCCTCGTACGTCGCGGTGTAGCGCAGCACGTCGCGGCCGAAGAAGTCCTTGAACGGCTCGGGGTGGTCCGCGATCTCGAGGTCGTTCACGAACAACATCACGAGCACGAGATCCGGGTTCACGTCGAAGCCGTACAGCTTCAGCGCGTGTTCGTACTGGGCGGCGTCGTAGCCCTGCGTGCCGCCGTTGATGACG
>JAEUIB010000626.1 GCA_016795255.1 Planctomycetota bacterium | reverse complement strand
CCACGTGAAGCGATCGAAGCAGTGCAGTGCGCCGGGGATCTTCGCGTCACGCAGGCCCGCGGCGAGATGCGCGGACGACAACCCGAGCCAGCTCCCGAGCTCGACGATCGCTCCACGACCCGTGTACGTACGCGACACGAGCCAATAGAGGAACCGACACTCCGCCTTCGAGATCTGCCCCGGGATCGGCGGCAACGTCGGCAACGCGACGTCGTCGAACGCACCGTGCCTCTTCGTCGCTCGTTCGCGCAGCCGTGCGTCGAGGTCCATCACCGGTCAGCCCGCGTAGAGCTGGATGTCGGTCCCGACGTGGTCCGCGATCTCGCAGCACGAGCCGAGGTCCTGATGGCGGACGATCACGATGCCGTCGGAGATCAGCGTCTGCTTCCAGTTGCGGCGCGGCGCGCCGACCGGCAGCAGTTCCATCGCCGCCACGTACTGGCCGTAGCGCGCGAGGAAGCCCTCGACGCCGGTGATGCGCTGGATGTGCCCTTGGCCCTGTGCGCGCTTGAAGATCGACGCGGCGTTGTACTTGCGCGGGAACGGCTGATCGACGCGACCGAAGCACACCGCCTGCGCCCAGCCGACGTAGACGTCCGAGTCCGTCGCGAAGTTCATGAGGTCCGACGTCCGCGCGCCGGGCACGCGGCCGCCGATCTCGCCGAACACGGCTTCGCCGTCCGGCTTCAGGAACCACTCCATGTGCGTGAAGCCGTACGGGTACTCGAGCGCGCGGATGACGTCGAATCCCATCTTCACGCCGGACTTCAGCCGCGGCGCGTCGGGATCGCGCAGCGCGATCGTCTGCGGCGAGATCCACTCGTGTTGACGTTGGATCAGCGGCCGCGGGCGGTACCAGCACACGTTGTAGAAGCGCGGCACGTTGTCGACCGTGATGGTGTCGAACGTGAACTCCTCGCCGTCGATGAACTCCTCGACCGACACGACGGGCACGTGTCGCGTCGCGGCGAGCGCGGCGTCGAACTGTTTCGCGTCGTCGCAGCGATGCGTGTCGGCCGATCCAGCACCGGCGATCGGCTTGATGATCAGCGGGTAGCCGATGCGTTCGGCGGCCGCGCGCGACTCCTTCTCGCTCGAGCACTTCGCGTGGCGCGGCGTGCGGATGCCGGCCGCGTCGAGCTTCTGCTTCATCGCTTCCTTGTCGCGGAACGGCAGCGCGGTCGCGACGTCCATGCCGGGCACGCCGAACGCCTCGCGCAGTTGCGCGGCGAGGATGATGAACGGCTCCCACAAGCACTCGATGCGGTCGAGCGCGTGCCCGCGCCCGATCACTTCGCGACGGATCTCGTCGATCACGCCCTTCTCGTCGACGAGCGACTTGACCTGCACGTACGCCGACAGCGCCTTGCGCGTGTCCTCCGAGAACGCCGCCACCGGCTGTTCGCCGACGCCGATCACGCGCGCGCCGATCTTCGCCAGCGCCTGCGTGAAGTAGCTCATCTCGACCGGGAAGCCCGGGGACAGCATCAGAACGTTCATTGGAGTTCGACCCTCACGATCGAGACCAGGCGCTTCAGGCCGTCTTCGACGACCTTCGTCTCCGGATGGCGCAGGATCACGTACCCGTCGCCTTCGTACGTCGTCGCGTGTTCCTGACCTGGCTTCGGCAACCGCACCTCGACGACGAGGTGGCCGAGCTCCTTCTGCGCGACGTCGAGGCCGTGGATGCGGACGACCTTGCCGTGACCTTGCCCGCGCAGGTACGCGGCGCCGGCCGCGAACTTGCGCTGCGGCGGATCGAACGTGTCGTGGACCATCAGCCGCGCCCACGCCTTGTACATGTCGACGTCGTGGCACCAGCTCATCAGCGTCGTGAACTGCGCTCCGGGCGGCCGCGCGCCGACCTCCGACACGGCGACCGAGCCGTCCTTGCGACGGAACCACTCCATGTGGCAGAGCTGCGTCCCGACGCCGAGCACGCTCAACGCGCGCGGTCCGACCGCGCGGATGCCGGCGAACTCGGGGCCGTCGATCTCGCGCGGCAGCAGCACGGTCCACTGGATCCAGTCGTTCTCCTTCACCGTCAGCGGCGACGGCGAGTACCGGCTGATCGAGTGCCAGACGACGTCGCCGCGGATCGCGACCGCGTCGTAGCTGTGTTCGTCGCCGACGATGAACTCCTCGAGCATCATCGGCGTCGTCGCGTGCGGCGGGAACGAACCGAGCGCTTCGGCGAGTTGCCCGTCGTTCTCGATGCGGAACGTGTTGCGCGCCCCCGCACCGTCGATCGGCTTCATCACCAGCGGGTAGCCGACGGCGGCGACGAAGCTCCTCACGTCGGCGAGGCTCGTCGCCTTGGCGTGGCGCGCGCACGGCAATCCGGCCGCGCGCAGGACGTCCTTCATCCGCGACTTCTCGCGGAAGTTGACCGCGGCGTCGACCGACAGCCCGGGCAGACGCAGCGCGGCGCGCGCCTCGGCCAGCGGGACTTGCAGTTGCTCGAGCACGCCGATCAGACGATCGACCCGGCCGAGCCGTTGCGCGAGCTGGCGAACTCCATCGACGAGGGACGACGCCGACAGCGCGTCCTTCACCTGCTGGAACCCGGCGAGGCGTCGCACCAGGTCGGGTTCGAACGCCGCTTGCGCCTCCTGCGTCACCAGGCTGACCGCGCACCCGGGAACATCGAGCGCCGCGCGCAGGAAGCGCAGCGAGGTCTCGAACCGGAACGGAACCACGAACGCGACGTGCTGCTGCATGCGGCCTCCCGGTGTCGAGGGCGAGGAGTCTAGCAGCCCGTTCACCGAACACGGTCGCGTCCAGCGATCGCATCGGCGCGCGCGCTCCGTACACTCCGCGCATGAGCGATGCCCCGTTCACGCGAATCGCGACGAAGGTCCTGATCGACAACCCTTGGCACCGCTACTGCGTCGACCGCTACGTGCGCGCCGACGGCAGCGAAGGCGAGTACTTCTACGTCGACATGCCGGGCGCCGTCGGGATCATCCCGCGGTTCGACGACGGCACGACGCTGCTGTGCCGGCAATGGCGCTACCTGCTCGGCCGCCACCTGTGGGAGTTCCCGATCGGTGGCATGAAGCGCGGCGAGGACCCGCGCCACGCGGCCGAACACGAACTCGAGGAAGAGGCCGGACTGCTCGCGTCACGCTGG
>JAEUIB010000620.1 GCA_016795255.1 Planctomycetota bacterium | reverse complement strand
TCGAACCCTTCTCGACGACGTAGCGTCGCAGGCTCGCCGGCACGTCGAACCCGAGTCGCCACTCGTCCCCGCGCGGCTCCACCCGCACCACCGTCGCGACGGCGTCCACGTGCCCGGTGACGACGTGTCCGTCGAGGCGGTCCCCGAACGCCAGTCCGCGCTCGACGTTCACCAACTCGCCCACGCGCCGCGCCCCGAAGGTCGTCCGCTCGAGCGTCTCCGGGACCACGTCGAAGCCGAGCGTCGAGCCCGACTTCCGCACGACCGTCAGGCAGCAGCCGTCGACGGCCAGCGAGGCTCCGATCCGCAGCGAGTCGGCGATCGCTCCGACGTCGAGCTCGAGCGCGAGGCCAGCCGCCCCCCCGCTCGCACGGACGATCGGAACCGTGGTTTCGACGATACCGGTGAACACTTCGGATCTCCGTAAATCACGCAACCACGGAAGCTTGACCGAGCACGGGGTTCCGCTAGCATACGCCGCTTTTCTCCGCACCGTGAAGGTGCGATGCCGACGGGCGGGACGGTCCCGCTGTTTGGGCCATGCGAATCCACGTCCTCTCACTCTTTCCGGGCATCTTCGACGGGTTCCTCCAGGGGAGCATCGTGCGCATCGCCCGCGAGAAGGGGGCGATCGACGTCGAGCTGTGCGACTTCCGATCGTTCGCCGCCGGACGCCATGCGACCGTCGACGACCGACCCTTCGGTGGTGGCCCGGGCATGGTGCTGAAGCCGGAGCCGATCTTCGCCGCCGTCGAAGCCCTCGAGGACACCCACGGACCGATGCACCGCGTGATGTTGACCCCCGCCGGCAGACCGCTCGATCAAGCGACGCTGCGACGCCTGAGTGCGTTGCCGCAGTTGATGATCCTGTGCGGTCGCTACGAGGGCATCGACGAACGGGTCAGGTCGGGCATCGAGTGGGAAGAGATCTCGATCGGCGACTACGTGCTGTCGGGCGGCGAAGTGCCTGCGATGGTGCTGATCGACGGCATCGCGCGCCTGCTGCCCGGAGTCCTCGGCGACGCCGAGTCCGCCGAGCTCGAGTCGTTCTCGACCGCCGGAGCGGTCGATCACCCCCAATACACCCGCCCGCGTGATTTCCGCGGGATGACGGTCCCGGACGTGCTGCTGTCCGGAGATCACGCGAAGATCGAAGAGTGGCGCGCCCAAGAAGCCGCCCGCCGCAGCGAACACCGAACGCTCGGGACCGGTACGTCGCCGCAGTCCTGTGCCCCGCAGATGTGAACGATCGAAACGGCTCGCGCGCAGCGTGGGCCGCAAGTAGCCGAGGAAGCCGAGGAAACGTCATGAAGCTCGTCCGCGAACTCGAATCGAAGTACACGAAGCAGAACCTCCCGACCTTCAACGTGGGCGACAACGTCGACGTCGAGGTGCGGATCAAGGAAGGCGACAAGGAGCGCATCCAGCTCTTCTCCGGCGTCGTCATCCAGGTGCGCGGCAGTGGCATCCGCACGATGTTCACCGTGCGTCGCATCGTCCAGGGCGAGGGCGTGGAGCGCGTGTTCCCGCTGCACTCGCCGAAGATCGCGAACGTCGTCGTGCGGCGCGAAGGCCGCGTGCGCCGTTCGAAGCTGTACTACCTGCGTGGCCGTACCGGCCGCGCGGCGCGCATCGACGAAAAGGCTCGCGCCACGAAGGGCGAGTGATCGCGATGCGGGCGGCGACTCGATCCGACGCGACACGCTTCGAGCCCGTCGCGTTCGGTCGAGTCTCGTTCGAACTGCGGTCGAGTCGACGCGCGGACGCGTAGTCCCGATCGAGTCCGACGCCCGATGCCGCGTCCGAACGCGGTCGCGAAGCGGCGAGCCGGGAACCGAACCGGCTCGAACATCTTGAGGAACCTGGGTGCACCCTCTTCCCGGTGCCCCGTGCGGAGAACGAGGTCATGGCCTCCAATCAGGTCCTGGTGCCGAACGTCTGGTCGAAGGTCGCGCTGATCGGCGCCGCCATCGTCGTCGGGTTGTTCGGGTTGTTCGAGATCCGACACGAGGTCGTGCTGAAGGACGGCACGGTGCTGGTCGGCGAGGCCGGTGAGCGGGACGACAAGGTCCTTCCGTTCAAGCTGGTCTCGGGCCGCGACGAACGGATCCCGCTCGACCAGATCGAGCGCGAGAGCCGCTTCCGCGTCGACGTCGACCTCAGTCTCGGACTCGACCTCAAGGGCGGCACCACGCTGCGCTACCGTGTCGAACCCCCGGCCGATCCGTCCGCGGACGCTCGCGTTTCGCTCGATCGCGCGGTCGACACGTTCCGCGACCGACTCGACCGACTCGGCGTCAAGGAAATCGGCATCGCGCCGGCGTACGAGGCCAGCCAGGTCGTCATCGAGCTCCCCGGCGTGACGATGGACGAGGCCGAGTCGTACCAGAAGGTCATCGAGAGCCTCGGTCACCTCGAGTTCCGCATCCTCGTGACCCAGAGCATCACGGAAGTCAGCTACGAGGCCGAGCGGGAGCGCCTGCAGAAGTTCCTCGACGCGAATCCGGGCTGGACCGTGAAGAGCATCGACCTGCGCCAGTTCGACGTCACGGGCAGCAACAACGTCGTCTACCGCTGGTACCCGTACAGCCAGCGCGCCATCGACGAAGGCAGCGCGTCGCGCGAGTTCCCGTTCGCGCTGGTCACGATCGATCCGTCGCAGGAAATCACCGGACGCGATCTCGACAACGTCTACCCGGACACCGACCGGCGTGGCATGAACGCCATCGGGTTCCGCATGAAGCCCGATCGCGCCGACGCGTTCGGTGAGTTCACGGGTTCGCACATCGGTCGCAGCATGGCGATCGTGCTCGACGGCGAGATCAACAGCGCCGCGAACCTGAACACGCGCATCGATCGCCAGGGCGTCATCGAAGGTGGCGCGCGCGGGTTCCCCGAAGAGACCGTCAAGCGCTACATCGCGACGTTGCGGTCCGGCTCGCTCGAGGTGAAGCCGCAGCTGCAGTCGAAGGCGACGATCGGTCCGACGCTCGGCGAAGCTGCGATCTCGCGCGGCTTGCTGTCCGGCGCGATCGCCGGCGTCCTCGTGGTCCTCTTCATCATGGCGTACTACCCCGGCCTCGCCGGCAT
>JAEUIB010000605.1 GCA_016795255.1 Planctomycetota bacterium | reverse complement strand
GCGGCACGCCGATCGCCGTGCCGAGCGCGGCGAACGCCGTCGACTCGCCGAAGATCGTCGCGATCAATTGGGCGCGCGTCGCGCCGAAGCTGCGCAGCACGCCGAACTCGCGGCGACGCCGCGACAACAACGCCTGCGTCGCACTGGTGACGAGGAACAACCCGGCGAACACGGCGACGAACGACAGCGCGGTGAGGTTGACGCGGAACGCTTCGAGCAAGCCGTCGGCGCGCGCCCGTTGCTCCGCGGTCGTCGACACCAGGACGCCGGCCGGCATCCGCGTCGCGAGCCGCGCGCGGACCTGCTCGGCGTCGGCGCCGGCGCGCAGCTTCACGTCGATGCGCGAGACCTTGCCGTCCTGGCCGAACATCGCCTGCACCTGCGCGAGGTCGGCGAACGCCGTCCGCGGCGACAGCAACGGCGACTTGCGCGCGAAGTCGAACACGACGCCGAGCTGCAGCCGCAGCGAGCGCGTGCCGCTCTGCGCGTCGAACGTGTCGCCGCGTTCGAGACCGAGCCGCTTCGCGATCGGCGCCGACAGCGCGACGTAGCCGTCGTTCGACAACGGATCGCCGAGTTCGATCGGCGGGCCGACGACGTCGCCGGCATCCAGCGCGCCGGCGCCGACCGCCGTGAAATCGACGCCGTACAACTCGAGCGGCACGCGCTCGTCGCCTCGCTGCGCGATGACGATGCCCCGCAGGTGCGGTCGCGCGGCGACGACGTCGGCGTCGTCGAGCGCGCGCATCCACGCTTCGTCGTCAAACGTCGCCTCCGCGCCGGTGATCGACAGTTCGCAATCGCCCGACACCGCGTCGACCGACGCCTCGAACGCGCCGACGGCGCTCGTGTTCAGCAGGCGGATGCTGGTGACCGACGCGACGCCGAGCGCGACGCCGACGACGCACAGCACGACCAGCGACCACGACGCGCGCAGTTGCGCGAGTTCGGTCTTCAGGAAGACGCGGAGCACGGCGCCTCCAGCCGACCCGAATGCAACGTCAGGACGCGATCCGCACGCGCGGCGAGGTCGCGGTCGTGCGTGACGAACAGCAGCGCGGCCGATCGATCGCGCACCAACTCGAGCAGCAGATCCATGACGATCGCCGCCGTGCGGTCGTCGAGGTTGCCGGTCGGTTCGTCGGCCAGCACGAGGCGCGGCGATCGGACCAGCGCTCGACACAACGCGACGCGCTGCTGCTCACCGCCGGACAGCACGCCGGCCGGCGCGTGCTCGCGCGCGAGCAGACCGACCCGGTCGAGCAGACCGCGCGCCGTGTCCGCCGCGGCCGCGTGCGGCGCGCCGGCGATCGACGCCGGCAACAGCACGTTCTCGAGCACCGAGAGGTGCGGCAGCAGGTGGAAGAACTGGAACACGAGCCCGATCGCGTCGCGACGCAACTTCGTCCGCGCCGCGTCGGGCATCGTCGCGAGATCGGCGCCGTCGAACCGCACGTGCCCGCGCGACGGGACGTCGATCCCCGCGGCCAGGTGGATCAGCGTCGACTTGCCGCTACCGCTGCGTCCGAGCAGCGCCACGACTTCACCGCGCGCGATCGAGAACGACACGTCGTCGAGCACTCGGACCGGGGACGCGGACGCCGCGAACTCGCGCGTCACGTGGTCGAACCGCAGCAGTGCTTCGCTCGGCGTCATGATCACCACTCCCGACCGCGTCCGGCCGCCCACGAACGGCGACGATCAAACCACGGCCAACGTCTCCGCCAACGCCTCGGCGATCGCGACAAACCAGCGCACGCGCGCTCGCGATGCGCCGGCGGCGACGCGCTGGTTCAGCTCGAGCTCGATGCCCGCGTACGTCCGATCGGGCAGCCGCCGCCGCGTCGCCGTCGTCAATCCGTCCGCCACGCCGCGATACGGCTGGTTGAACCGGATCCGCACGCCCGGCAGCCGGGCCTCGAGTCCCACGCGCAGCAGGGACGCGACGCGGCGCTCGAACGCGCGGCGCGGGTCGTAGAGGATCCCGATGTCGACGGTCCGGACGACGCCGTCCAGCACCGGCGTGAACGAGTGGCACGCGACGTGGACGACACGCCCCGCGGC
>JAEUIB010000585.1 GCA_016795255.1 Planctomycetota bacterium | reverse complement strand
CGAAGGCTCCGCCGATCCCGGTCGGCCAGCCCGGCACCGAGACGCGCATCCCGCTGCGCGGCCTGCGCAAGAAGATCGCCGAGCACATGGCGCTGTCGAAGCGCACCGCGGCCCACTTCACCTACGTCGAGGAAGTCGAGGTCACCGACCTCGTGAAGTTCCGCGCGTCGGCGAAGGAGAGCGCGGCGCAGCGCGGCGTGAAGCTGACGTACCTGCCGTTCATCCTGAAGGCGATCGTCGCCGGCTTGCGCGACTTCCCGATGCTGAACTCGTCGCTCGACGAAGAGCGCGGCGAGATCGTCGTCCGCAACTCGTACAACTTCGGCATCGCGGTCGACACCGAGGACGGACTGGTCGTGCCGGTCGTGAAGGCCGTCGATCAGCGCTCGATCCTCGACCTGGCGCGCGAGATCGATCGACTCGCGACCGCGGCGCGCGAGGGCAAGCTCGCGCTCGACGATCTGCGCGGCGGCACGTTCACGATCACGAACGCCGGCAACATCGGCGGTCTGTTCGCGACGCCGGTCATCAACTTCCCGGAAGTCGCGATCCTCGGCATCCACAAGATCGCGAAGCGGCCGATCGTCAAGAACGACCAGATCGTGATCGGCGACGTGATGCTGCTGTCGATCTCGATCGATCATCGCGTCGTCGACGGCGCCGACGGTGCGCGCTTCATGAACCGCGTCGTCGCGTTGCTGCAGGACCCGCGCCTGCTGCTGCTGGAGTGATCGCCGCGTGGCCACCGTGAAGTCCAAGGCGAAACCGAAGCCCAAGACCAAAGCTGCCGCCGCGAGCCGTCCGAAGGCGCCCGCCGCCAAGGCCGGCTCGACCAAGTCGAAGTCCGCACCGGCGGCTGCGCCGAAGCGGGTCGTGTCGAAGCCGGCGCGTGGCGCTCTCGTCGCGCGCACGTCGCCGCGCATCGACGACGCGCCGTGGTCGGTGCTGCGTCCGGACGGCACCGCGCTGCCCGGTCGCGATCCGAAGCTCGCGCCCGAGCTGCTGCTGCGCATGTACCGCGCGATGACGCTGATCCGTGCGCTGGACGGGCGCATGCTGATCCTGCAGCGCCAGGGCCGCATCGGCTTCTGGGGTCCGACGCGCGGTCAGGAAGGCGCGACGATCGCGTCGTGCGCCGCGTTCGAGGATCGCGATTGGATCCTGCCGGCGCTGCGCGAAGGCGGCTGCGCGCTGTACCGCGGCTTCCCGCTGACGGAACTCGTCGCGCAGACGATCGGCAACTCCCTCGACCGCGTGAAGGGCCGGCAGATGCCGTGCCACTACTCGTTCAAAGAGGGCAACTACGTCGCGATGTCGAGCGTCATCGGCACGCAGATCCCGCACGCGGTCGGCGTCGCGTTGGCGGCGAAGACGCGCGGCGACGACGTGGTCGCGGCCGGCTACATGGGCGACGGCGCGACGTCGTCGTCGGACTTCCACGTCGCGATGAACTTCGGCGCGGTGCTGAAGGCGCCCGTCGTGTTCATCTGCCAGAACAACCAGTGGGCGATCTCGGTGCCGCTCGAGAAGCAGACCGTGTCGAGCTCGATCGCCGTCAAGGCGGTCGCGTACGGCATGGAAGGCGTCCGCGTCGACGGCAACGACGTGCTCGCGGTCTACGCCGCGACCAAGCGCGCCGTCGACAAGGCGCGCGCGGGCGGCGGCCCGACGTTCCTCGAACTGCTGACGTTCCGCGTCCTCGGTCACTCGTCCTCCGACGACCCGACGCGTTATCGCGACGAGTCGTGCGTGAAGGAATGGGAGGCGAAGGACCCGATCCAGCGGTTCCGGCGCTATCTCGAGTCGCGGAAGCTGTGGAGCAAGGCGCACGAGGACGAGCTCGACGGCCAGCATCAGGCCGCGATCTCGCAGGCGATCAAGGAAGCCGAAGCCGCGCCGCCCGTCGCGCCGGCGACGTTGATCGACGACGTCTACAAGACCGTGCCCGCGCACCTGACGGAACAACTGCGACGCACGCTGGACGACCTCGGTTCGTGACGGTCGTCCGCGCACGCGCTCCATTCGTGTCGATCTCGATTCGCGGCTGAACGCAGAAGGAAGCTCATGGCCACTCGCAACGTCCAGACCCTCGTCCTCGGCGCCGGTCCCGGCGGCTACGTCGCGGCGATCCGCGCGGCGCAGCTGGGTCGCAAGGTCACCGTCGTCGAGCGCGAGTTCATCGGCGGCGTGTGCCTGAACGTCGGGTGCATCCCGTCGAAGGCGATGATCCACGGCTCGTCGGTGTTCGACCGCATCCAGCACGCGTCGGAGATGGGCATCGAAGTCACCGGCGCGAAGGTCGACCTCGGCAAGCTCGTCGACTGGAAGGCCGGCGTCGTGACGAAGCTGACCGGCGGCATCGGTCAGTTGTTCAAGGCGCACAAGATCGAATCGGTCATGGGGACGGCGACGTTCAAGTCGGCGAACTCGATCGAGGTCAAGTCGAGCGCCGGCACCGACACGCTGGTGTTCGAGGAGTGCGTGATCGCGACCGGCTCGTCGCCGATCCAACTGAAGGGCTTCGAGATCGACGGCAAGCTCGTGATGGGCTCGACCGAGGCGCTCGCCTGCAAGACGCTGCCGAAGCGCGTCGTCGTGCTCGGCGGCGGATACATCGGCCTCGAGATCGGCACGATGTGGCGCAAGCTCGGTTCCGAAGTCACGGTCGTCGAGCTGATGCCGACGATCCTGACCGGCATCGAGAAGGACTGCGCGCGCGTCGTCCACACGAAGCTGAAGAAGCGCAACGTCAACGTCATGCTCGAGACGAAGGCGATCGGCCTCGAGAAGAAGGCGAACGGCTGCGTCGTCCACGTCGAAGGCAAGGGCGGCGCGAAGTCGACGATCGAATGCGACGTCGTGCTGGCGACGATCGGCCGGCGGCCGAACTCCGCGAACCTCGGCCTGGAAGCGATCGGCGTCCAGATCGACGCCAAGGGTTTCATCGTCACCGACGACCAGATGAAGACGTCGGTGAAGGGCATCTACGCGATCGGCGACGTCGCCGGCCAGCCGATGCTCGCGCACAAGGCGAGCTACGAAGGCATCGTCGCCGCCGAAGTCATCGCCGGGAAGAAGCGCTTCCGCGACTGGAAGTGCGTGCCGGCCGTCGTGTTCACCGATCCCGAGATCGGCTCGGTCGGCATGACCGAGGACGACTGCGCCGCGAAGGGCATCGAAGTCCTCGTCGGCAAGTTCCCGATGGGGGCGTCCGGTCGTGCGCTGTCGCTCGGCGAGGCCGAGGGCTTCACGAAGGTCGTCGCCGACAAGAAGACCGGCGTCGTGCTCGGCGTCCACATCGTCGGGCCCGAAGCGTCCGAGATCATCGCCGAGGGCGGGCTCGCGATCGAGATGGGCGCGACGCTCGAAGACCTCGCGCTGACGATCCACGCGCACCCGACGCTGCCCGAGACGATCATGGAAGCGGCCGAAGCGGCGATGGGTCACGCGATCCACATGTTCCAGCCCAAGCGGTGACGAGCGCGTCGCGACCTCTGCACGTCCACCGGCTCGGCCGCGTCGACTATGCGGCCGCGCGCGCGCTGCAGCTCGCACTCGTCGAGCGCCGCGCCGACGACCGCATCGCCGACACGCTGCTTTTGCTCGAGCACGACGACGTCGTGACGGTCGGGCGCGGCGCCGATCGCGAAGCCGCGTCGGCCGTGCCGTACCCGGTCGTCGAGGTCGAACGCGGCGGCGAGGCGACCTGGCACGGACCGGGGCAGATCGTCGGCTACGTGATCGTGAAGCTCGACGGGCCCGAGCGCGACCTGCATCGCGTGCTGCGCGCCGTCGAGGAAGGCGTGATCGAGACCTTGCGCGGCCTCGGAGTGTCGCCGTCGCGCAATCCGCCGCACACCGGCGTGTGGATCGGCGCGAAGAAGGTCTGCTCGGTCGGCATCGCCGTCCGCCGGTGGGTCACGTACCACGGCTTCGCGCTGAACGTGCGGACCGACCTCGCGGCCTACCGGACGTTCAAGCCGTGCGGCCTGGATGCCGCCGTCATGGATTCGCTGCATCGCATGGTTCCGAACTTGCCCGCGACCCACGCCGTCGAGACGATGCTCGCCACGCATCTCGCGCGCGCGTTCTCCCGCGAGGCCGTCTTCCGCGAGAACACCGACCTCGAAGCCTGACGAGGAGACGTCGTGAGTTCCAGCCAACCGTCGTCCGACGCCCAGGTGCGCGCGCTGATCTCGCTGCTCGACGATCGCAGTGCCGATGTCGTCGCGCGCTGCCGGGACCGCTTGATGGAACTCGGCGACGCCGCGGTGCCGATGCTGCGCGAAGCGGCCGAAGGCGGCGGTTCGTTGCGCACCGTGCTGCTGCAGGTGCTGCGCCAGATCGAGGCGAAGCCGGCCGAGACCGAGCTGTGCGCCCTCTGCGCCGACAAGAGCGCCGAGATCGACCTCGAGGTCGGTGCGATCCTGCTCGCTCGTTGTCACGATCCGCGCGCCGACGTCGCGTCGATCCGCAGCGGGTTGGACGCGCTCGCGGAACGCTTGCGCCCGCGGGTCCCGGAGGCGACGACGCCCGGCGCGCTCGCCGCGTTGCTGTGCGCGTTCTTCGCCGAGGAGGAGGGCTTCCGCGGCAACGACGAGGACTACTACGACCCGGACAACTCGTTCTTGCATCGCGTGCTCGCGCGGCGCACCGGGATTCCGATCTCGCTGTCCGCGGTGTACCTGCTGGTCGGGCGGCGGCTCGGGCTCAGCCTGTTCCCGATCGCGATGCCGAGTCACTTCCTGCTGCAGTGCGGACCGGAAGGCCAATTGTTCGTCGACGCGTTCGGCCACGGCCGGACGCTGACGCGTTCCGATTGCGTGCGGTTCTTGGTGCAGCTCGGCGTCGGCGCCGACATGAACTTCCTCGCGCCGGTCGGCGATCGCGTGATGCTGACGCGCATGGCCGCGAACCTCGTGACGATCTCCGCGCGCCGCGAAGACCCGTTCGAATCGGCGCGCTGGCGCCGCCTGTTCGAGGCGCTGCGCGGGATCTGACGGAGTCCGGACCGCGTCCGGATCGGGCTCTCCGGTGCGGGCGCACCGCCTCAAAACCCCGCGAGACGATTCGCGCTCCCTGCGAGTACGCTGCCGGCCAGACCTCGCCCTGCCCGAGGTCCGGATCCCGGGGGGGATCCAGCGCGAGCTGCCGGAGCGTCGCCATGTTCGAGCCCGTGGACTCGCTGATCCACGGCGCGCGCCTGCCTGGGCGTGCACCGGATCCGTGCGAGGACGATGCGCCGTGGTTCCTGCCACGGCCGCCGGAGCGTCGCGTCCACGGGGACGCGTTGCTCGACCGGACGCTTTCGGCCGACCGGCTGTTGCGCCGAAGCCAGCACGACAACCTCCGCCGGATGGCGGACGATCTGTTCTTGCGCCGGTCGGTGTGGAACAGCGTCCCGGTGCGCGTGCTGTTCGAGTTCAACCGCCGGTGCAACGTCAAATGCGTGCACTGCGACATCCGCCGGGCCGGGACGAAAGAACTCGGTCTCGACGTGTTCGAGCGGGTCCTCGACGAAGTCGGACACGGCGCGTTCGAAGTGATGCCGCTCGTCGGCGGTGAGCCGACGTTGGCCCCGATCCGCGAAGCGGCGGCACGCTGCCGGCGACGCGGGCAGTGGCTGAACTTCATCACGAACGGCGTGCTGTTCACGCGCGAGTGGTTCGAGCCGGTCGCGGACGTGACGGCGCGGGTGCAATTCTCGTTGCATGCGCACGACGCAGCGACGTTCGAGCGCGTGATCCCGGGCGCCGACTTCGACGTCGTGACGCGCAACGTGCGCGACGTCGCGGCCATCGGCCGAACGACCGGCGTCCAGGTGCTCGCGTGCATCGTTCCGATGTACGGGATGCTCGAGCGGCTGCACGAGTACGTCCGCTTCGTCGCCGATCTCGGCGTGGAGCGGATCATCGTCCAGAACCTCTATCCGCACACGACGCGCAAGGACGCGTTGATGCCCGAAGGTTGCGCCGATCCCGCGGTGCGGCGCGAGGCGTTCGCGCGCGCGCTCGAGACCGCGATCGAGCTCGGCGTGCACGTCGAGACGAACGTGCCGGAGCTGTGGGGCGATCCGCGCAACGTCCCGCGGAGCGCGAGCCCGTTCGACTTGCTGCAGGACTCCGCGGAACTGGTCGCGCAGTTCGCTCCGGAGTTCTGCATCTCGACCGCGATGCAGACGGTCATCGAGCACGACGGCACCGTGCTGCCTTGCATCCGCGATCGGATCCCGCTCGGCAACGTCCACCAGGAATCGTTCCTCGAGCTGTGGAACGGAACCCGCATGCAGGCGTTGCGCGAGTCGCTGTTCAGAGCCAAGCCGCGACCCGCGTGTCGACTGTGCCGCTCGTTCTATTTGGGACACCCCTGATGGTCCTGCGCGTGTTCGTCACCGGAGGTTCGGGACTGCTCGGCCGTGCGGTCCTGCCGTTGCTCACGCGGCGTCGGGACGTCCAGGTGACGCTGCTGACGCGCCGATCCGGATTCTCGGTCGACGGCGTCGAGGTCCTGGTCGGCGATCTCTGCGAACACGAGGCATGGGAGAAGTCGGCGCGCGCCGCCGACGTGATCGTCCACGCCGCCGGAGCGATGCATCCCGACGCCCGCTGGATGGACGCGGTCAACGTCGATGCGACCGGGCATCTGCTGGACGCCGCGTTCGTCGGCGCGGCGCGGCGCTTCGTCTACGTCTCCAGCGTCGCGGTCTACGGCGACGACGCCCATCGGTCGATCGACGAACGCGTCGCGGTCGCCGCGCGTAGCCCGTACGCCCGCTCGAAGTCCTGCGCCGAGGAGCTGGTGCGCCGCGCGCACGCGGAAGGGCAGTTCTCGACGTGCGTGATGCGGCCGTGCCCGATCGTCGGGCGCGGAGTCGGGCACCTCGCCGACGGACTCGCCGATCTGGTACGGCTTCCGGTCGTTCCGCTGCCCGACGGCGGCGTGCGGAGGATGGATCTCGTCGACGCGAACGACGCCGCGCGCGCCGTCGTCGCCGCAGCGCTCGACCGACCCGATGTCTGCGGGCCCATCAACCTCGCGAGTGGCGACGTGCGGTCGTTGCGGGACCACGTCGACACGGTGGCGCGCGCGATCGGCGTGTCACCGGCGATCGACGAGATGACGATCGAGGAAGCTCGAGTTCGCAACGGCCACGCAGAACGAGCCGGAGCGCCGCCGCCGGTACCGCCCGCGCTGATCGAGTACGCCCGCGTCGAACGCACCTACGCGACGACGCGCATGCGTGACGAGCTCGGGATCGTCCCGCAACGCTCGATCGACGACGCGCTCGCCGCCGCCGTGACGAGTCGCGGCTGACGCTCCGCACGCTCCCGCTCGCCCGAATGCTCGGCGGGCTTTTTCCACGGACTGCTAGGCTCCGGCCTTCGATGGTTCCGTTCGAGGATCGGCCCGATGCCGCACACCGTTCCGCACCAGAAGTTGTTCCTCGCGGGTCGCTGGGAAGCCACGGACGACTCGATCGACGTCGTGTATCCGTTCAGCGGTGACCGCATCGCGACGGTCAGCGCTGCGGCGTCGACGACCGCGGTCGAAGCCACGGCGGCCGCCGTCGCGGGCTTCGAGGTGATGCGCCGTCTGTCCGCGTACGCGCGCGGCGAGATCCTGAAGAAGGCGGCGTCGTGGATCGCGCAGCATCGCGAGGAGTTCGCGCGCGTCATCACCGGCGACAACGGCAAACCGATCCGCCAGTCGCGGACCGAAGTCGATCGCGCGGTGCAGACGTTCACCGCGGCGGCCGAAGAAGCGACGCGGATCTGCGGCGAGACGATCCCGCTCGACGTGCGTCGTGGCACCGAGGGTCGCTTCGGCATCGTCCGGCGCTTTCCGGTGGGGCCGGTGCTCGGCATCGCCCCGTTCAACTACCCGCTGAACCTGGTCGCTCACAAAGTCGCGCCGGCGCTCGCGGCCGGCTGCTCGATCGTGCTGAAGCCGGCGTCGCGGACGCCGCGCGCGGCGCTGATGCTGGCGAAGGCACTCGAAGAGGCGGGCCTGCCGCCGGGCGGCCTGTCGGTGATCCCGTGCTCGCGGCACGTCGGCGACCTGATGGTCCACGACGAGACGTTCAAGCTGCTGTCGTTCACCGGCAGTCCGGACGTCGGATTCGACCTGAAGGCGAAGGCGGGCAAGAAGCCGGTCGTCCTCGAACTCGGCGGCAACGCGGCGGCGATCGTCCACAAGGACGCGGATCTCGACCTCGCGGTCCGCGCGTGCGTGACCGGCGCGTTCACGTACTCGGGACAGGTGTGCATCTCGGTCCAGCGCGTCCTGGTCCACGACTCGATCCACAAGGCGTTCGTCGAGCGCTTCGTCCAGGCGACCGGCAAGCTCGTCATCGGCGACCCGATGGAAGAGATCACCGACGTCGGCCCGATGATCGACGAGGAGAACGCCGCGCGCATCGAGCAGTGGATCCACGAAGCGAAGCAGCACGGCGCGCGCGTCCTCGCCGGCGGCGAGCGGCGCGGCCGGCTGGTCGATCCGACCGTGCTGACCGACGTCGATCGCGGCCTCGCGATCGACTGCCGCGAGGCGTTCGGCCCGGTCGTGAACCTCCATCGCTACAAGGAGATCGACGAGGCGATCGCGCACGTCAACGACTCGCGCTACGGCCTGCAGGCGGGGTTGTTCACGCGGGATCTCGGCGTCGCGCTGCGCGCGTACGAGCATCTCGACGTCGGCGCGGTGATCCTGAACGACGCGCCGACGTTCCGCGTCGACACGATGCCGTACGGCGGCACGAAGGACTCCGGGCTCGGTCGCGAAGGAGTGCGGTACGCGATCGAACACTGCACCGAGCCACGCTTGCTCGCGGTCCACGCGCCACACGAGTCGTGACGCGGTTCGACCTCGCGGGCCACCGCCCGTCCGATCGCCGTCCCGATCTCTCCATCGTTCCTTCCGAGTGATCCATGCCGAATCCGAACGACGACCGTCTCGACGCTTTCGTGCACCTGTTGCGCATCGTCGATCGCTTGCGTGATCCCGGGGGTTGCCCGTGGGACCGCGATCAGACGCTCGAGTCCACGGCGCCGCATCTGCTCGAAGAGGCGTACGAAGTCGCCGACGCGATGGCGCGCGGGGATCGCGGCGCGATCGCGGGGGAGCTCGGCGATCTGCTGATGAACGTGCTGCTGTCGTGTCGCATCGCGCAGGACGCGAACTCGTTCTCGCTGCGCGAAGTGGCGTCGGCGATCGCCGACAAGCTCGTGCGCCGCCATCCGCACGTGTTCGGCGACGGCAAGGCCACCGGCGTCGAACAGGTGCTCGCGAATTGGGAGGAGATCAAGCGCGCCGAGCGTGCGCAGGACGCCGATCCGTCGGTGCTCGCCGGCGTTCCGGCCGCGTTGCCGGCGCTGTTGCGCGCGTATCGGATGGGCGAGAAGGCGGCGCGCGTCGGCTTCCGCTGGCAGGACGGTCGGGGCGCGTGGACGAAGCTCGAGGAAGAACTCGGCGAACTGAGCGCCGCGCTGACGACGACCGACGCCGACCGCATCGACGAAGAGCTCGGCGACGTGCTGTTCGCGGTCGTCAACGTCGCGCGGCACGCTGGCGTGAATCCGGAAACCGCGCTGCGCCGGGCCGCGACGCGCTTCTCCGATCGGTTCCGCGTGCTCGAGCGCGAGCTCGGTGCGTCGATGAAAGAGCGGTCGGAATCGGAACTCGCCGAACGCTTCCGCGCCGCGAAGCGCGTCGTCGATCCCGACCTCGCCGCGCTGCCGCCGCAGGCGCCGGACGAATGGCGTGAGCCGATCCGTCAGGCCGCACGCGAACGCCGCTTGCTGCTCGAACAGGTGCGCGATCTGCCGACCGATCTGCTGGCGAAGGGCCCGCGGGACGGCGGCTGGTCGATGCTCCAGGTCGTCGAACATCTCGGGCTCGTCGAGGCGCGGATCGCACACGGGTTACGTGGGGGACTCGCCGCGTTGTCCGCCGCCGGCCCGGTGGAGCCGTTCCCGGCCGAAGGGCTCGCCGCGCACCCGCCGAAGAACCGGCTGTACGAACCGATCGAACGCGTGAACGCACCGGAGCGCATGGTGCCGACCGGCGCCGTCGATCGAGCCCAGGCGTTCGCCGCGCTCGACGCATCGCGGAGCGCCGTGTTCGCGCAGCTTCCCGAGCTCGTGCGGATCCACCCGCGGCGCTTGACGCTGCCGCATCCGTACTTCGGAGAGCTCGACGTCCTGCAGTGGATCGAGTTCCTCGCGGTCCACGACCGTGTCCATCGCGCGCAGATCGCGCGCGTGCGCTCCGCATTCGCGAAGGACGGCGCATGAAGCCCGGCTCGTCGAAGCGATCCAAGCGTCGAGCGACCACTCCGGCGCCCGCTCCGATCTCGGTGTTGTTCGAACCGCGGTCGGTCGCGGTCGTCGGCGCGTCGCGCCGCCCGGGCTCGATCGGTGCGGAGATCCTGCGCAACCTGGTGTCGTTCGGCTTCCGCGGTCCGGTGTACCCGGTGAATCGCGCCGCCGAGGTCGTGCTGTCGAGCAAGGCGTACCCGTGCGTCTCGGCGATCCCCGATCCGGTCGATCTCGCCGTGATCGCGGTGCCGCGCGAGTTCGTGCTCGACGTCGTCAAGGACTGCGGCAAGAAGGGCGTCAAGGGACTCGTCGTCATCACGGCGGGCTTCAAGGAAGCCGGTCACGAAGGCGTCGCGCGCGAGGACGAGTTGCGCCGCTTGACGCGAAGCTTCGGCATGCGCGTGATCGGGCCGAACTGCATGGGCCTGATCAACGCCGCGGAGGACGTGCGCTTGAACGCGTCGTTCGCCGGCGGCGTCCCGCTGCCGGGCCGGGTCGCGTTCGCGACGCAGTCCGGCGCGCTCGGCGAAGCGATCCTGGCCGACGCGCGCGACCTCGGGCTCGGCATCGCCAAGTTCGCGTCGATCGGCAACATCGTCGACGTGACGGCGACGGACCTCGTCGAAGCGTTCGGCGCCGATCCGGCGATCGACGTGATCCTGCTCTACATCGAGTCGTTCGGCGATCCGCGCCGCTTCACGCAGATCGCGCGCTCGATCTCCCGCGACAAGCCGATCCTCGTCGTGAAGTCGGGACGCAGCGCGGCCGGCGCGCGGGCCGCGGCGTCGCACACCGGGTCGCTGGTCGGACGGGACATCGCCGTCGAGTCGCTGCTCGAGCAGTGCGGCGTGTTGCGGGCTCAATCGGTCCGCGAGCTGTTCACGATGGCGTCGGCGTTCGCGAATCAGCCGATGCCGAAGGGCGACCGCGTCGCGATCGTCACCAACGCCGGCGGTCCGGGCATCCTCGCGACCGACGCGTGCGCCGGGCTCGGACTGTCGCTGGCGACGTTCTCGAAGGCGACGCGCAAGGCGCTCGAGCGCGCGCTGCCGGAAGGCGCGGCGACGCAGAACCCGGTCGACCTGATCGCCGACGCGGACGCCACGCGCTTCCAGAAGGCGCTGACGGCGGTCGGTAAGGATCCGGGCGTCGACGCGATCCTCGCGTTGTTCGTGTCCCCGGTGACGACCGACGCATTGGCGGTGGCGCGAACGATCGCCGCCGCGCCGCGCTCCAGCGGCAAGACCACGCTCGCGTGCTTCATGGGCAAAGAGCAGAGCGACGAGGGCGTGCGGATCCTCCGCGACGCGAGCGTCCCGGTCTATCGGTTCCCGGAAGAGGCGGCGAGCGCGCTGGCCGCGATGTGCCGCTGGCGGCGCTATCGCGAGCGCAAGCAGGGCGTCGTGCCGAAGTTCCGCGTCGATGCGCACGCGGCGCGCAAGGTCGTCGCCGACGCATTGGCCGCCGGCCGGACGCTGTTGCTCGGCGGTGAATGCGATCCGATCCTGCGCGCGTACGGCCTGCCGGTCGCGCGTTCGATCGTCGCCGACGACGTCGGCGCCGCGATGCGCTTCGCCAACGAGGTCGGTTACCCGGTCGTGCTGAAGGCCGAGTCGTCGGCATTCGTCCACAAGACCGAGATCGGCGGCGTGCGCGCCAACCTCGAGAACGGCGACCAGGTGTTCGAAGCGTTCTCGGATCTCGAGCGCCGCTTGAAGCCGAAGGCCGCGGATCTGCGGATCCGCGCGCAGCAGCAGGTGAAGGGGCACGCCGAGGTGATCCTCGGCGCCAGCACCGATCCCGTGTTCGGACCGTTGCTGTTGTTCGGACTCGGCGGCGTCTACGTCGAGGTCCTGCGCGACGTCGCCGTCCGCGTGCATCCAATCACCGACCTCGACGCGTTCGAGATGATCCGATCGATCCGCGGCTGGCCGTTGTTGTCGGGAGCGCGCGGCGCGAAGCCCGTCGACGTCGCGTTCCTCGAAGAGATGCTGCTGCGCCTGTCGTGTCTCGTCGGCGATCTCGACGACGTCGCCGAGCTCGATCTGAATCCGCTGATCATCGGCGCCGACGCGCGGAACGCGGCCGTCGTCGACGCGCGGATCCGCCTGCGGCCGAAGGAGCGCGGATGAACCCGCTCGTCGGACCGCAGGACACGATGCGCGTCTCCGAGCTCGCGCTGTCGATCCAGGCGACGATGCGACGCTCGTTCCCGCGGCGCGTCTGGGTGGTCGGCGAAGTCGCCGAGCTCGAGCGGTCGCTGTCGAAGCGCAATTGGTTCTTCACGCTGTCCGAGACGAACCCCGCCGACGGCCGTCGCTACAGCCTCGGCGCGGTGCTGTGGCCCGATGAACAGCGGCGCTTGTTCGGACCCGGCGGGACGTTGCGCGGTGCGATCGAGCCGAAGGACGGCATCGAGATCCGCGCGCTGGTGTCGATCGACTTCTACGCGCCGTACGGAGCGCTTCGGCTCGTCGTCCACGACGTCGATCCGGCGTACACGCTCGGCAAGCTCGCGCTCGAGCGCCGCCTGCTGATCGAACGATTGACGAAGGAAGGCGTCCTCGCGCGCCAGCAGCGGCACGTGCTCGGCGACGTCCCGCTGACGATCGGGCTCATCAGTTCGGCCGACAGTGCCGCGTACAACGACTTCGTCCGGACCCTCGAAGCGTCCGGAGTGGCGTTCCGCATCGCGTTCGTCGACGCCCGGATGCAGGGGGAGGACACCACGCGGACCGTCGTCGCGGCGCTGCGCACTCTGGTCCGTCGTTCGCCGGACGTGATCGTGATCGTCCGCGGCGGCGGTTCCGTCCTCGATCTGTCGTGGTTCGACAAGGAGGACGTCGTGCGCGCGGTCGCCGATGCGGCGATCCCGGTACTGACCGGCATCGGACACGAGATCGACACGTCGGTCACCGACCTCGCCGCGCATCGGCATTTCAAGACGCCGACGGCCGTCGCGGCGTTCCTCGTCGAG
>JAEUIB010000583.1 GCA_016795255.1 Planctomycetota bacterium | reverse complement strand
GCACGCGGCCGGCGTGGAACGCCGGCATCTTCTCGTAGTTCGTGCACGTGCGCAGCAGCGCATCGAGTTGCGCGCGGTCATCGACTCGGCGAACCATCGGCAACGGCGTCCTCGGATCCGGTCATCGCCGTTCGAACCATCGCAACCTCGCGCACGCTGGCCGTTCGAACGAGTGCGCCACGATAGCGCGGCGGCGACGAATGGGCATGCGACGGCTGGCATCGTGTCGCGTCATCCCATAGAACGGCGCCCGTGCGTCCCCTCATCGGCATCAACTGCGACGTCAAGGCCCGGCAACGCCGTCTTGGTGACGGCCGGCTCCTGACGCTGAACCCCGACATCCCGAAATGGGTCGTCGCGGCGGGCGGCATCCCGATCGTGCTGACGCCCCACGTCACGAAGGCGCGAGCCGACGCGAACGGTCACCCCTCGGCACCGTCCCCCGATTTGGACACGCTGGTCGCGCTCGTCGACACGCTCGACGGCATCGTGCTGACGGGCGGCGACGACATGGATCCCGCGGCGTACGGCGAACTCGCGCACCCGAGCATCGAGCCGCTCGACCTCGAACGCGACGTCTCGGACCTTGCGCTGGCGAAGCTCGTGCTCGATCGCCGCCTCCCGGTCCTCGGGATCTGCGGCGGCATGCAACTGCTGAACGTCGCGTGCGGCGGGTCGCTGCACCAACACCTGGCCGATCGCTCCGTCGACGTCTATCCGGACCTGCTGCCGGTCCACGTGGATTCGGACGAGGCTCCGGGAGATCACGACGTCGTGGTCGAGCCGAACTCCGTCCTGGCGTCGATCCTCGGCGTTGCTGCGCTGCGGACGAGTTCTCGCCACCACCAAGCCGTCCACCGTCTCGGCCGGGACCTTCGTGTCGTCGGTCGAGCGTCGGACGGCGTCGTCGAGGCGATCGAGGCGACCGACGACCGCCCGATGATCGCGGTGCAATGGCATCCGGAGGATCACGGCCTGGACACCCCCCACGCGCGTCTGTTCCACGCACTCGTCGACCTGGCGCGCCGTCGAACCCGACACGCTCCGCTCCGTTCCGACGCGTGCGTCCCTCGCGGAGCCGTCCCGGCTCGAGATCCCCTCACTTCGGTCGACCCGTGAAACTGCCCAACATCGATCCCACCAAGCCGATCTCGTTCGGATTCGGATCCGACAAGTCGCGACTGGCGTTCCTCGGCGTCATCGCGGTCGTGTTCGTGGCGGGGTTCGTCTACTTCCGCGCCAAGGCCGAACCCGATCCCGACAAGAAGGAAGACCTCGCCGCGGTCCGACAAGAAGAAGCTCCGTTCGAGCTCGTGCGCCAACCCGCGGCGAAGATCGACCCGAAGCGGCTCGAGAGCACGAAGGACGCGACCAAGCTCGAGCGGCTGGTCCGCGAACCCGAGCCGTACACGCACCTGCTGTCCGAGGCGTACAAGCTGACGCCGGGCGACCTCGAGGTCATGGGACTGCGCACGTTGGACATCGCTGCCCTGCGGCGTGATCCGGCGCTCTACCGCGGCACGCCGTTCGAAGTGAAGGGAACGGTCGAAGCGATCGACGTCGTCAGCGGCGACAAGTACCACGAAGTCCGCGGGCGGATCCGGCTCGAGAACGACGACGTCGTCGCGTTCGCCGTGTTGCGCGAATCGGACTGCACGCCCGGCGACGTCGTGCGCCTGCAGGGCTTCTTCTTCAAGTTCGTGGACCTCGAGACCTCGCCCGGCACATGGGTCGAGAACGTCCCGCTGCTGATCGGCCGCGCGCTGACGCGCTCGTTCATCGACCTCGCACCGAACCCGAGCCTCGACGCCGTGTCGTGGGACCTCGTCCGCGACCACGGACTCGAGGACCAGATCGAACTGCAAGAAGAGATCCTGTTCGAGGTCCTGAACTACGTCCGATCGCTGACCCCCGAGCAGCGCACGACGTTGCCGGCGCAGGAAGTGACGTGGGCCGACCTGCGACGCAATCCGAACGCGTACCGCGGCAAGCTCGTGCAGATCACCGCGCAGTGCCCGTACGACTACCAATGGCCGCGCACGCTCGGCCCGTCGGGCGAGAACCCGCTCGACCATCGCGTGTTCTACGACGGCATCGCCGGTGTCATGGGCGACCGCCTGTTCCGCTGGATCGCGTTCGAACCGCTGAAGCGGGAAGAAGTCGGTGACCTCAACGTGTCGCACATCACCGGCGTGTTCTTCAAGAACGTCGCGTGGGAGAACAAACGCGGTCACACCTACAACGGGCCGCTGATCGTGCCGATCCGCTTCGTGCCGTTCCGCTCGCCGACCGACAACACGCAGTCGTTCCTCAATTGGATCGTCATCGGAGCCGTGTCGCTCGTCGGTTCGATGCTGGCGTTCTCGCTGTTCGGCAATCGCAACGCGCAACGCGAGTTCCAGCGCGATTACCTCGCGCGCCGGAAGCGCCAACTCTCGCGCGTGCTCGGTCGGAAGGACCAAGGCACGGATCCGTCGTGAGCGGCTCGTCGTTCCGCATCCGAACCAGCCGGGGCGCGACCGACGTCGCCGTCGAACGCGGTGCGCTCGACACGCTCGGGTCGGCGCTGCGGGCGCGCGTCGCCGGCTTCTCGTCCGCACCGGTCGTCGTCCACGACGCGTCGGTGCCGAAGGCGATCGTCGCGCGCGCGCTGCGGGCGTTCGAACGCGAGGGGCTGACGCCGTCGGCGGTCGCGCTCGACCTGCACGCCGGGAAGACGCTCGCCGGCGCCGAGTCGCTGTGCCACGAACTGCTCGCGCGGGCCTGCGATCGGACCGCCGTGCTGGTCGCGGTCGGCGGCGGCGCCGTCTCGGATCTGACCGGGTTCGTCGCCGCGATCTATCTGCGCGGCATCCGCTACGTCAACGTGCCGACGACGCTGCTCGCGCAGATCGACGCGTCGATCGGCGGCAAGACCGGCGTCGACCTGCCGGAAGGCAAGAACCTCGTCGGCGCGTTCTGGCCGCCGTCGGCGGTCGTCATCGATCCGGACGTCCTCGCGGGGTTGCCGGAAGGTGAATGGACGAGCGGCTGCGGCGAAGTCGCGAAGTACGCCGTGCTCGCCGAAGACCTCCTGACCTTGCTCGAGTCGACGTCGTCGGCGCTCGCGAGCGACGGTGCGCTGCTCGATCGTGTTCTGTCCCTGTGCGTGCGCACGAAAGTCCGCTACGTCGAAGCGGATGAGTTCGATCGCGGCGTGCGGCGCGCATTGAACCTCGGGCACACGATCGGCCACGCGCTCGAAGCGGCGACCGGATTCCACGTGCTGCGGCACGGCGAAGCCGTCGCGCTGGGACTACGCGCGGAGGTGTCCCTGTCGAGAGCGCTCAAAATGGCGTCGGCCGAGTTCGAGCAACGCGTCGTCCGCCTCCTCGGTCGCCTCGGTTTACGGTCGACGCTGCCGTCGATCGACGTCGACCGCGTGCTCGCCTGCGCGCGTCACGACAAGAAGCGCGAAGGCGGAGCGATCCGGTTCGCGTTGCCGGTCGCGCCCGGCGAAATCCGGATGGTCGACGTCGCCGACGACGGTCGCATCGCGGATGCGGTGCGCTCGTTGATCGACGGCACGCCGCGGCCGAGCTGACGGCGCATCACGTCGGCGACGACGCGCTGCGGTAACTCCGTCGAGCCCGCGGCGTCGATCCCGCGTGAACGACGAACGCATCGCTCGATTGCTGGTCCATCTCGCGCGCGGCGGCAGCCCGTCCTGCGTGCCGCCGCCGCCGCCCGACGTCGTCTGGAACGGCAACGCGCAGCGGCTCGTCGACGCCGGATTCTCGCCCGCCGAGGCGGACCAACTCGTCCGCGTGCGCGCGGTACGACGCGACCGCGCCGAGCTCGAGTCGTGCGCGATCGCCGGGATCCGGATCGTGATGCCGGGCGACGACGAGTTCCCAACCGATCTCGCCGGCCATCCCGATCGACCGCTCGCGCTCTGGGTCCGCGGCGCGCGGATCCCACCGGCGCCGCGCGTCGGCATCGTCGGGTCGCGCGACGCGAGCTCGGCGATGATCGCGTTCGCGCGGCGGCTCGGTCGCGCGTGCGCCCGGGCCGGGCTGCCCGTCGTGTCGGGGCTCGCGCGCGGGATCGATGCGTCGGCACACGCCGGCGCACTGTCGGTCCGCGGGGCGTGCATCGCGGTCATCGGCTGCGGTCTCGACGTCGAGTACCCGAAGGCGACCTGGTCGCTGCGGCGGGACCTGCTCCGCGCGGGGACCATCGTCACGACGTATCCGCTCGGCACCCCTCCCGAGAAGTTTCGCTTCCCCGAGCGCAACCGCGTGATCGCCGGACTCAGTGCGGTGGTCGTGGTCGTGCAGGCCACGGAGACGTCAGGGGCGCTGTCGACGGCGCGAGCAGCGCTCGACGCGGGAGGCACCGTGCTCGCGGTTCCCGGGGCGATCGACGATCCGCTGGCCCGCGGATCGAACCGACTGATCCGAGACGGAGCCGGCCCGGTCCTCGAGCCCCGCGACGTCATCGAAGCGGTGCTCGGCGTGGGCTGCGTCACGGACGACGGCGACGAGCCGATCGTCGTTCCCGTCGTCGCACCGCGCGATCAACCGATCGTCGACGCGATCGCCGGCGGCTCGATGTCGGTCGATGCTCTGGTCGAAGCGACCGGCATCCCGATTGCGATTCTCACCGAACGCATCGTCCTGCTCGAACTCGACGGGACGTTGGTCCGACAGCCCGGGGCGACGTTCCGTTTGCGCAAATGACCGGGCGGCGCGGCCGAACTTCGCGGCACTTTTGTCTGCAGTGACGGACACCTGACACCGATGAGCCGCATAGATCGCTTGGCTCATGCACCTGCGATCCCCCGGTTCACCCGGAACACCCGTCCAAGACCAGGACGGAGGAGTAGCTGATGACGTGGCTCGGAGTGTTGGGACTCGTGTTGGCGACCGTCTGGTCGGTCGAGGTCGTCGCCGTTCTGGCGATGACGATCGGTCGGCGTCCGCCGAAAGCGAAAGCGGGCTCGGTCACAGCCAGCGCGTGAACCACTGCAGCGCGATGCCGGCCACGACCACGATGACGGCGAACGAACCGAATCGCCGCATCCCGATGGTCGCCGCGTGCCGCACGTCGTCTTCCCGCAGCGCGTGGTAGACGAGGCAGGAAATCAACATCAAGAACGCGAGCTGAACGGCGTGGATCGTCACGCGGAAGCTCCCACCGGTTTCGCCGCGGCCGCGGCGGTCTTGACGTGGATCTCGTACAGGTCCACGAGCACGACCAGGTTCAAGAGCCCGGCGACGCACGTGTAGAGCAGGCCGGCGTCGAGATACGCGATGTCGGTCGTGATCTTCAGCGAGCTCGTCGCCTGCAGCGCGATCAGGACCGGCAGGCCGAGCCAGCATTGCGCGAGCAGGTAGAGCGGGAAGCGGACCGAGCTGACCACGCGCCAATCCCCGAGCCACAGGCCGACGACGAACGCCGCGATCACCAGGACCCCGAAGTACAGGGCCTTGTCGGTGCGCCGATAGAGGACGTGGCCGAGGCCGGGCAGGACGAGCCCGAGCACGAGACCGGACAGGATGCGTGGGATCGACGTCTGCATGGGGTTGGCCTGGAAAGACGGGGATCTTTCCCGGTTCCGACCAGCGGCGGAAGCCTTTTTTTGAAGGTCGTTCGCGCGCAGCTCCGGCGCGCTCCGGGGCGGTACATTCCCCGCCGTGAACGCACCCCACCGAACCTACGCACGCGTCCGCTACGGCGAGACCGACCAGATGGGCGTGGTCTACCACGCCAACTACATCGTCTACTTCGAGCTCGGCCGGACCGAGTTCATGCGCGCCCACGACGTCCATTACGCGTCGATGGAGAAGGACGGCATGCGCCTCGCCGTCGTCGAGGTCGGCGTGCGCTACATGCGCGCCGCGCGCTACGACGACGAGCTCGCGATCGAGACGCGACTGACCGAAGCGAGCGGGGTCCGCGTCCGGTTCGAGTACCGCGTCGTCCGAGCGGCACCGACGCCGGGGGCGCCGGACGAACTGCTCGCCGAGGGCTTCACGGTCCTCGGGTGCGTCAACGCCGAGGGCCGCCCCACGCGCATCCAGCAGCCGTACAAGGACCGGATCATCGAGTTGGTCGGGATCTGACCAGGGTGCGCTCGTTCGCGTTCGCGGCGAGCGTCGCGCTCACCGCGGCCGCCGCGCGGCGTGCACTCGGGCGTGGGCGCGCTCCAATGCGATCGCTTCGGGCGTCGTGCGACGACGGCTCGCCTCGTCGAGACACGCGACGACGCGCGGCGCGATCGCTTCGATCTCGGCGTCGGTGCCGGCTCGGCCGCGCAGCGCGTGCCACGCTCCGCGAATCACTGCGCCGGCGTTGACGAGGAAGTCCGGCGCGTACTGCACGCCGCGACGCGCGAGCTCGATCCCGGCGTCGGCGGAGGCGAGGACTCGATTCGCGCCGCCGATGACCGCACGAGCCCGCAGCGACCGCGCGAGGTCGACGTCGATCACGCCGCCCGTCGCGCACGGCGCGAACACGTCCGCGGCGACCGACGTGATCGCGTGCGGCGCCACGACGTCGATCCCGCCCACTCGGCTCGCGGCCGTGCAACGCGATGCGTCGGTGTCGGCGACCGTGACGCGAGCTCCCGCCGCGACGAGCCGGCGCGCCGTCGCCATCCCGACCGCGCCGAGGCCTTGGATCGCGACGTGGACGTTCCGCAGCGACTCGCCGTCGCCCGCGCCGATGCGCGGCGCGACCGCGCGCATCGTCGCGACCAACCCGATCGCGACCGCGTCGCCGAGATCCCCGAGAGCATCGATGTCGGCCATCGACGACGTCCGCGTCCGGATGCGGCGCAGGTCCGCATCGGTGACGCCGAGGTCCCCCGCGGTCTTGAATCGCCCGCGCAAGTGCTCGATGAAATCCCCGAGGACGTCGAGCGCACGACCGCGGTCCAGCAGCCGGTCGGACTGGACCACGCCTTTGCCGCCGCCGCCCGGCAGCTCGGCGGACGCGCATTTCCACGTCATCGCTTCCGCGAGCCCGGAGGCGTCGAGCAGAGCCGCGTCGTCCGACGCGTAGCTCGCGCAGCGCAGGCCTCCGAACGCCGGGCCGAGCGCCGTCGAATGCAGGACGATCCACGCGTCGAGGCCGCTCTTCTCGTCGGTGACGCGGTGGACCTCTTCGGCACGGGCGCAATCGGCGCAAGGCGCGCTTGGGGCAGCAGCGTCGTCCATCGGTCCCATCGATCGTCGAGCGCGTCGCGGATTCGAGCGCGACACGGGTCCACGGGGACGCCGACGGTACAGTTCCGCGGCGCGGATTCCGCGGGAAGCCCGATTCGGGCCGGCCGTACCACCCGCGTTGCTCCGCATCCCTCGAGGCTCCGCATGCGCGATCGATTCATCGTGGTCCGACTCGCCCCGCTGTTGCTCGCTCTGTCGTTCGCGGCGTGCCAATCGACTCCCGATGGCGACATCGGGGTCCCGCTGACGCCGGAGGAGATCGAGTACCAGAAGCGGCTGCAGCAAGCCGTCTCCGAGCCGGTGACCGACGAGGGCCGCGCGCGGTTGATCCTGCAACTCGATCAGAGCCTGAGCGTCTGGTTCCGGTCGGCGCTGGACCGCGCCGGATCGCCGGATCGGCGGCTCGTCGACAACGTCGAGTCCGTGCTGCAGCGCACCGTCTACCGCAACATCGACGCGGTCCTCGTCGTCGCGCAGGGCGGGACGGACGAGCAACGCGCGATCGCGTGCGCGGCGCTCGGCTTCTGCAGGCTCGCCGAGCCGGCGGACGCGACGGCGAAGGAACGCTTCCGCGAGCGCTTCCCGCCGGTCTATCCGCGCGCGACCGCCGTCCTCGTCGAC
>JAEUIB010000453.1 GCA_016795255.1 Planctomycetota bacterium | reverse complement strand
GACTTGTCGCGCGAGACGATCGCGACGATCACGGGGTTGCCGCAAAGCGTCGTGAAGTCGCGGCTGTACGAAGGCCTCGAGAAGCTGCGAGAACGGTTGGGGCGCGGGGAGTGAGAGAACGTGAATCGATCCGATGGATTCACGTTCTCGGCCTCACCAGGTGTTGCTGCCCCCCACTCACCCCCGGGCCTTCACGTTCGCCTTCAACAAATGCGGACCCCAATGGATGGTCCACGTCTGCTCGAGCTGCGAACCCTCGACCGGCTCGATCGTGATCCTCAACTCCGACGCGCTGTCCGCCGCCTTTGCGTATTCGAGCGGGACCACCGTGCCGCCGGTCGTCTTCGCGCTCGTGAACGGGTCCATCGACTGCTTGTGCATGTCGGCGGCGTCGAGGAACACGAGGCCGAAGTCGCCCTTCTTCGAGCGTTCGAGCGCGAGGTACCAAATGCCGCCTTTGATCTTCTTCTTGCCGATCTCGACGTCGCCGAAGTTCGAGAACGTCGACCACCAGTCCTTGCCGAAGCGGACGCGCTTGCCGAGCGTCATCGCGTCGAACGACTGGTCGTACTCGGGCTTCCACGCGGGTTGACCGAACTCGAGCGCGTACTCGCTGCTGACGCCGTCGCCGCCGAAGTAGACGACGCGCAGCGACTGCTTGGTGCCGGTCAGCACGAGCGGATCGCCGCGGAACGAGAAAGCCGACGACGCGAACGGAGCGAGGACGACGCCGACCAATAGGCCGGCGAACGCGAGGAGGAGCGGTCGCTTCATGGGAGTGACAGGGGTCCTGGCAGCGGGCGATCCGGGCCGATCGCGACCGCTGGTACGACGCCAAGTGCGCGATCGGTCGGAGAAATCTCGCCGATCGCGCTCACGACGTCGAAATCAGGAGCCGCGCACTCGGCGCGCGGTCAGGACCGCTTGCGCATCTTCCCGATCTCCGCGAGGTGCTCTTCCTCCGCGGCGATCTGCTTGCGCGCGTACTCCTCGAGCAGGATCGACTTGTCCTTCACGAGGTCGAGCAGCTTGCGGTACTCGGCGAGCCCGATCTCCTCGTGCTCGTGCGCCTCGTTCAGGATGTCGTCGATCGCGTGCTTGTGCGATTCGAGCAGCTCGCCGATCTTCAGCGACGGGTGCCCGCCGAACGTCGTGATGTGCTCGCCGGCCTCGACCGCGTGGGCGCGCGACTCGTCCGACTGCGCGCGCAGCCACGCGCAGATCGGGATGCGGTGGTGGCCGAACACCATGAAGCTGTAGTGCAGGTAGCGCACGACACCGGCGAGTTCGAGCTCGAGGATGCGGTTCAGCGTGGTGATGACGGCCTGCGTGTCGAGCGATGCGTGGGGTTTCATGGTCTTCCTCCGGTGATGGCCCGCGCCGAGGGCGGACGTCCCGGAGCCTACCGAGCGCAACGCCGTTCTCGCGTCGTCGTCATGACGTCGTCGCGATTCCTTCCAACACCATCGGCGTCTTGCGCTCGACGACGCTCGTCGCCGGGAGGCGCGCGAACGCGGTCTTCGATTCGAGCAGCAGGAACGTCAGGAACCCGACCGGGCCGAACGCTGCGACGATCAGTGTCCAGCCCACGCAGCGCCCGAGCTCGGCCCCTCGGCGCCGCAACGTCCACAGCGCGAGGCCGGCGAGCACGAGCGCGAGCACGACTCCGAGCGCGGGCCGCGCGAGCGCGCGCGTCGTGTCCGACCCGTCGATGCCGGGCACGTCGACCCGCGCCAGCGCGGCGGGCCGCAGCAGACCCCAACCGATCGCGACCGCGCGCACCGTGCTCATGGCCGACCGTCGCGGCGCGTAGTCGTGCGAGAATTCGACGCGGCCGTCGGCGGTCAACACGTCGACCCGCGCGAAGAACGGATCGGCGCCGGGAGTGACGCGGATGCGCGAGTCGCGCCGAGTTCGCCACGGCTGGGGCTCGCGGTCCGTCGGCGCGAGCGCACCGTCGCCGTCGACCGCGTAGCGGCCGCGCTCGCCGATCACGACCACCGCTTCGGGGCCTCCTTCGCGCGCGATCCACCATGCCCACGACACGAATCGGTCGCCGTCGGGCAACGGGATGGGCTCGATGCGACGGGGCTCGCCACGATGGACGATGCGCCACAGCGTGCCGTCGTCGAGGTCACCGACGACGAACGACGTGATCTGGCTCTGGAAGTCGTTGAGACCCAGCACCCCACCGTCAGCCAGGATCGTCGTCCGCGCGCCGAAGCCGCGACCGTCGGGACGTTCGAGCTCCATGCGCAGCGCGTCGATCCGCGTCGCGCGGTCGTGGTTCCACGACAGCAGTCCGCGGCGCGCGAAGATGACTTTGCCGCTCGGCTGCTCGATCCACACGCGCTCGAACGGATGGAACAGCAGTTGATGCGCCGCGCTTCCGAGCCGCAGTTCGCGACGGACGTAGGTCATCGGCGGCAGGCCGGCTTCGGCCTCCGTCGGCGCGTCGGATCGGAAGCGTGCCGGCGTGAACACGATGTCATCGGTCTCTTCGCGGGAGCGGTCGTCGCCGGTCTGTCGATGGTCGGGCGTGACGTGGCGGAGAACTCCTCGCTCGCGATCCACCAACGCAAGCTCGTAGGAACCATCGGCACGCCTCACGATCGACGGGTACTGACTCACGACACCGGCGAGCGCGTCCTGGACCGGTGGCGTCGCGAAACACGCGAGCGCCGCGAAGCTCACCGCGATCACGACCGCGCGCGTCCATTGCACGCCCCACGGCACCGGACGATCGGGATCGTGCTGTCGCAAGTGTCCGCGCACGGCGACGAGGGCGTACACGAGCGCCGCGCCGACTTGGAACAGCACGTACCGCTCCACGCTCGGCGCCGGCGTCCGCGGCGTCGCGACGACGAGCATGAGTTCGAGCCCGACGAGCGCGCCCGCCGCGAACATCGCGATCAGCGCGACGCTCCACGCCGGACCGCGCAACGTCGAACACCACGCGCCGAACGCGTAGCCGGCGAGCGCCGAGCTCCCGACCGCGAGCCAATGCAGGACGCCCTCTGCCGTGACCAGAACGCCGCTGTCGCCGAAGCTCGCGAACCACGAGCCGAGCAGGATCGGCACCGTCGCGATGACGGCGGTGACGAGCAAGCCGGCGACGAATCGTCCGACGAACAGTCCGCGCGGACGGACGCCACGGTGCAGCACGTACTCACGGAACGAAGGAATCTGATCGAACCCGTGAACGACGAGCCCGAGCACCCACGCCACGCCGAGCCAGATGAATTGGACCGCGGCCAGCGATTCGTCGTCGGGATCGGTCCAGAACTCCATCGAGTCGTTGGCGCCGATCGCGACGGTCATCCCCACGACGGGACCGATCACCATCAGCCATTGCGTGCGCAACCAGAAACGGATCAGGCGGGCGATCACGGCGTCACCTCCGCGGTGAACTCGACGAAGAGTTCTTCGAGGTTCAAAGGGTCGGGATCGGTCAGCACGTCGGCGCGCTCGCGCAGTCGGCGTTCCTGCGTCTCGTCGAGGTCGACGAGCGTCAGCGCGACGCCGGCCTCCGTCTTGCGCGACCGCAGGATCGCCGGCACGTCGCGCAGCAGCGCGCCGTTCGTGTCGGCGCCGGCTTTCGGCCGCATCACGCGCCGCTGGACGCGGCGGCGCAGCGACTCGATCGGCGCGTCGACGACGAGCCGGCCGTTGCGCAGGATGCCGACGCGATCGGCCATGCGCTCGACGTCGGTCAGGATGTGCGACGAGAACAACAGCGCGACGCCGTGCTGCTCGATCGCTTCGGCGAGGCTGCCCATCAGTTCGTGGCGATGGACGACGTCGAGCCCCATCGCGGGATCGTCGTAGACGAGCACCTCGGGCCGCCCCGCGGTCGCGAGCGTCAGCGCGACCAGCGCTTGTTGGCCCTTCGAGAGTTTGCGGATCGCGACGTTCGTGCGCAGCCCGAGCTTCGCCAGCGTCGACGCGGCGAGCGCGCGGTCGAAGCGCGACCGCGTCGCGGCCTCGAAGTCGAGCAGCATCGGCAGCCGCATGTCGCCGTAGAGCTTGTGGCCCTCGGACACGTAGCCGATGCGTTCTCGCGTCCTGGGATCGAGCACGGCGCTGTCGACGCCGAGCACGCGCGAGCGGCCGGCGTGCGGCTCGAGGAAGTTCAGCAGGATGCGGATCGCGGTCGATTTGCCGGTGCCGTTCCGGCCGAGCAGCGCGAACGCTTCGCCGGGCCGCACGGCGAACGTGAGGCCGTCGAGCACGGGCACACCGTGGAAGTGACGCGAGACGTGGTCGAACTCGATCGCGGTCATGACGAGGCCCTCTTCGCGGACGGGGAGGACGGGGAAGTCGGAAAGCGGATCTGCTCGAGCGCGTCGCCGACCGCAGAGCGGACGTCGGCGGCGGAGAAGCCGAGGTGGAACGCTTCGGTGACCATGCGCACGGCCATCGCGTCGAGCTGCGCGCGACGAGCCTTCACGGTGAGGTCGGAGGAGGGCGGAGCGACGAAGCAGCCGGAGCCTTGGCGCCGCACGATGACGCGATCGCGCTCGAGCGCTTCGAGCGCGCGAACGACGGTGTTCGGGTTGACGGCAGCGTCCTTGGCGATGTCGCGCACGGAAGGCAGCTTGTCGCCGGCACGAAGCACACCGCGAGCGACGGCCGTCTTCACCTGGAAGACGATCTGCTCGAACACGGGGTTGGATGCGAGTGGGTCGATGCGAAACAGCATGGCGCTCCCTCAGGACGTGACTGTTCTATCTGGACTAGAACAGTTGTCAACACGCCACGACGAGTTCCCGAAGGTCCAGCCCGAAGGAACGCGAACGCATGACACGCCAGATCGAGTTCTTGAAGTCCCCGCGCGACGGAACGCGAACGCATGACGGGGACAGTCCCCGATGCGGGGACAGTCCCCCGGACCCTGCGGTCCCTCGTCATCCCTCGCGTCCCTCTCGTCCCTCTCGGTAGGTGTCAAGGTTGTTGTCCGGTCGCCCACGCGGGAAGCGGGAGTCATGCCGCGGGGTTGAGCACGACGACCTCGACTGGGTCGAGATCGCGGATGCCACGCGACCAGCGTTCGGGATGAGCAGCCTTGGCGGCCTCGAGGACACGGCGTCGCC
>JAEUIB010000387.1 GCA_016795255.1 Planctomycetota bacterium | reverse complement strand
GATCGAGCCCGCGGGGTTGTTCCTGCTCGGCGGTTCCGCGTCGATCTGGCCCGAGGCCGCCGTCTGCGTGCTGCTGACGGCGTTCGCGAGCTTCGTGCTCGCGTCGATCGCGTACGCGCTCGCGCTCGGCCTCGCGCTCGGGCCGGCCGCACTCGCCGCCGGCTTCGTCTGGCTGTTGTCGCAAGCTCGCAGCGCCGTGCTCGACTTGATCGCCGGGATCGGCGCGAGCACGGAGGCGTCCCCGACCGCGTCGGTGTTGTTCGCGCGCTCGGTGCTCGGCGCGATGGTGCGCGTCGTGCCCGACGTGTCGGTGTTCCATCACGCGGCGCGTCTCGGTCGCGAGCAAGCGCTCGCCGACGGCGTCGTGCTCGCCGGCGCGATCGCCGCGTTGCCGCTCGTGCTCGCGGCGCTCGGCCTCGCGATCGCGGCCGCGCCGTACCGGGAGCGCTGACGTGCTGCGCGTCGGGGCCGTCGTCGCGTGCGTCGCGTTGCTGGTCGGCGGTGATCGCGCGGCCGAACGGTTGCGCGCGAACTACGACCGCGGGCTGATCGTCGGCGAATCCGACGACCAGCGCTCCGGCCCCGATCCGCTGTTCCCCGCGTTCCGCGAGTTCCTCGGTGGCCTGCGCGTCGCGCGCATCAACGCGGCGCTGCACGCGGGCGATCCGCAGCGCGCGTTGCGCTACGCGCGCGAAGCCCTCGCGCTCGTTCCGGATCGCGCCGAGTTGCGCGCGCGCGTCGCCGACGTGCTCGCGTTCGACCTGCCGCCCGTCGAGCTCGAACCCGCGCGTCGCGTCGCGTGGATCGCGGAAGCGCTGCGCGTGCTCGACGAAGGCCTGCAAGCTCGGCCCGACTCCGCGTTCCTGCATTTCCGTCGCGGGCTGATCCTCGTGCTCCGCGGCAAGCAGTTCGCCGAGTTCGAAGACGCGTGGCGCAGCGGCGCGGGGCGATCGACGCTCGATTCGGGCGTCGAGGAGTTCGTGCGCGCCGCCGAGCTCGCGCCGTTCCAGCGCACGTACCGGTTCTGGGCCGCGGTGCATCTCGAAGAGCGCGGCACGCGCGCGCTCGACCTCGCACTGGCGAACGATCCGCAAGCGGCGGTGCGTGCCGCGGACGATCTCCGCTCGAGCATCGAGCACTGGCAATCGTTCCTGCTCGGCGACGATCCCGCGGGTCCGACCGCGCGCGCGATGATCCGCTTCCTCGAGCACGTACGCGACGAAGCGACGTACCTGACCGGTTCCGACCTCGATCCGGCGCACGTCGCGGAGCTGGAGCGAGTCCGCGAAGAGCTGGATCGCGCGCGATGGGATGCGCTCGGGCGCTGATCGAGTCGGTGCGACGACGCGCCAGCGCGACGGTGCGACGACGCGCCAGCGCGTCAGCGCTTCGGTGCCGCCAGTGCCGCCAGTGCTGCCAGACGTGCGCGAACGGTCGCTCGCCAGTCGGGCTCCAGCCGCCGGAACGGCAGCAGCGCGAGCGACGTGCCGCACAGCTTCGTCCAGAACGCGAGCCGCGCGGCGTCGAACCACGACGCGCGCGTGCGATACGTCGCGACGACGGCGTCGACGTAGTGATGGATGCGGTCGATCGCCGCTTGGTCGCGCAGCGGCGCGGCGTCGCGCTGTGCGACGAACCAACCGAGGTCGAACAGCGGATCGCCTCGCGCGGCGCATTCCCAATCGACGAGCCCGACGCGACCGTCCCGCTCGAGGATCTGCTGCAGATGCAAGTCGCCGTGCACCGTTGCCTGCAGCACGCTGCGCGGCGCGTCCGCGCGCAGTCGATCGAGCAGCGGAGTCACGAGCCCGCGCAGATCCGCGTCGATCCGCAGCGCTGGTTCCCATTCCTCGGCGAGGGTCGCGAGATGCGTGACGATCGCCGTCGCGCGCGGCAGATCCACCGTCGTCGCGTGGACGCGCGCCAGCGCGTCGGCCAGCGCGTGTGGATCGCCGCGACCGTCGAGCACCGCGTCCTGCGCTCGCTCACCGGACCACGTGCGTTCGACGAACAAGCGACCGTCGTCGAGGGCCCCGAGCGGCTCGGGCACGACGTCGTCGAGTCCGGCCGCGCGCAGCATCGTCGCCGTGCGTTCGATGCGCGCCCCGCGGTCGTCGGCGAAGAACCGTACGAACACGTCGGCTCCGCTCTTCGTGCCGCTCGCGTCGTCCTTCAGCGCCAAGCTCGCGCGCAGCAGGAATCGCCGTTCGGGTTTCCAGCGCACCGGCGTGAACGTCGAGTGGCTCGCGCGCACGCGCAACCCCGCGAAGGCGGGCAGCGTCCCGAGCAGGCGCTTCAGCTTGTCGGGCTCGGCGACGAAGCGCAGCCCGCGCAGTTGGCGATCGTTCGGGAACAGGAACAGCACCGCGTCGCCGCTGGCCAGCAAGCGCGCCCCGGGGCCGAGCGCCGGCGACGGTGTCGCGATCGAGTTCATCTTGGTCGCGACCTCGGCGGCGCGCGCGACGGGCAGCACCAGGACGTAGGCGGCGATCGGCTCGGCGGATCCGTCGACGTCGAGATCGAACTGCAGGATCGCGTCGAGGTCGGGCTTCAGACGGACGTACGTCCGACGAACTTGACGTGCGGGGATCCCCGCGGCGACGAGTCGGTCGCGCGCGACGTCGGGGTCGAGCCAGGCGACCACCGTCGGCGGTAGTGCGGCGCGGGTGGCGTCGTCCAGTCGTGAACTCATCGCACTCCGATCGTGGGCCCCGACGGTCGGTCGACATCCTCGCATGCCGCATCCGTCCGTGGCATCCCGCACGTCGATCGCGACCCGTGCAAGGACCGTGCCACGCAGTTCGTCGGTTACTCGGGTGCGCGCGCCCGCATATCGCCGTCGTTCCCTGCCGGGACGGCGCCGACTTCACGGTCTCATCGGCACCGCCACGCGTCGCGTTCACTGGAGGCCGTTGCCCGAGGAGTCGTTCATGCACGTCGCCACTGCCATCGGAACGTGGATCGCCTGCGGAACCGCCGCCATCGCCCAAGTCGACCCTGGCTACTGGTTGCCCGAGAGCAAGTTGTTCGGACCGACGACGATCGAGCACATCGACCCGAACGGTGTGCACGCGACGTACCCCATGGGTGTCTACGCCCCGCGCGTCGCG
>JAEUIB010000386.1 GCA_016795255.1 Planctomycetota bacterium | reverse complement strand
GGCGGAGCTGATCCACCTTGCGCAGGTCGCGCTGGTGAACGGCAGCGACGTCGACGTGTTCGTCGACACGACGTTCAACTTCCCGACGCTCGCCGAGGGTTATCGCTCGGCCGCGCTCGACATCGTCTGGCAGCGCGTCGAGAAGGCGCAGTCCGTCACGACGGCGACGCCGACGGCCTGACGAGTCGAATACGGCGAAACGGGGACAGACCCCTTTCGGTGGCTCTCAGAGGCCGTGAAGAAATCCCCCGCGAGCGGCGGAGCAAGCGAGAACGGCGAGCGCGAAGAGGATTGCCGAGGCGACTCAATGGAAAGAGTCGGTGAGGCAATCCGACGAAGCGATCGTCGTTCGCAGCCGTTCCGACGCCGCGCGGGATTTTTTCACGGCCTCTCAGGCGCTCGGCGTCGCGCCGGCGGCTCGTGACGCGCGCGTGATCCACGCCGCAAAGGCCAGCGAGATCAGGATGCCGGCGACGACGACGGTCTTGCCGGCCGACGTCGGGCCGGCGGCCGACGACACGATGCCGAAGTTGTGCGCCAGCGCGCCGCCCACCGCGATCCCGGCGACGGTCATGAACGCGTCGGCGTTGCCCTCGCCGGTCATGACGACCTGGCGCACCGGGCAGCCGCCGGCGAAAGCTCCGGTCAGCCCGACGAGCACCAGCGCGAGGACGTTCCACAAGGCGTCGGCGTGCGCGACCGGCTGGCCCTCGGTCCCGAACTTGAAGTTGCCGGTGATCGCGCTCGTGACGCCGTAGCCGACGACCAGCAGCACGAAGGCGATCAGCGCGAACTTGCGTCCCGGCGAGAACGCCTGGCGGATCGCGCCGATCGCGCAGAACTTGGTCGCCGACAACATCAGACCGGCGAGCAGCGCGAGACCGAACGCGTGGATCCAGAGCGCGTGCTTCGGATCGCCGACGTCGTCGGGACCAGGTCCCGCGAGTCCACGCTGCACGAACATCCACAGCAGCACCGCGAACGCGACGATCGGCAGCAGACCGACGGCGCGCGGCACGCTGGACGTCTTGCCGATCGAGTACCCGCGCTTCTCGAACTGGTACGCGACGAACACGCCGATCACGAGACCGACGAGCCCGATCATCGCGTGGACGTCACCACCGCCGATGCGCTGCAGCATGCGGAACGGACAGCCGAGGAACACGAGCGCGCCGAACGCCATCAGCACGCCGAGCAGGAACCGCGCGCCGGCGTAGCTGCCCGAGCGCGCGTCGAAGTGCTTTCGCCTCGCGACGAACGCGCCGAGGACGAGTCCCGCGATCTCCGGGCGGAAGTACTTCGGAGCGCCCTCGACCGACAAGCGCAGCGAACCCGCGATGTCGCGCAGGAAGCACGCGCCGCACAATCCCATGTTGCCCGGGTTGCCGCGCGCGACGAGGATCGCGCAGATCACGCCGAGGATCAGCATCAGTCCGCAGCCGATCAGGCCGGCCACGGAACTCGACTGTTGACGCAACATTGCTTCGCTCCGATCGGACGGTTCGCGTGAGACACGCGCCGAGGGTCAGCTCTGTTTGGACGATTGTTCCGCGGGCTTTCCGTCCCCGGTGGCCGGAGGCGTCGTCGGGGTTTCCGGCGTCGTGCCGATCCCTTGGGTGCGCAGGAACTCCTGGACGTCGGGGACGGTCAGCAGCGCGGGGTGGAACTTCGTGGCGAGTTCGATGACTTCCTTCATGCGCTCCGGCTCGCACTGCGCGTTGTAGACGCGGAAGGCGAGCATCAGCGTGCGCAGGTTCGACGGCGCGGCGGCGAGGGCTTTGTCGATCGACGCGCGAGCGCGCGGCAGATCCTCGTGCCCGGCGCCGAGGCAGTACTCGGCGATGCGGTGGTGCGCCTCGAGCGTGTTCGGGTGCATCACCAGCGCGTTCTGGTACAGCGCGACCGCGCGCGCGTAGTCCTCTTCGTTCCACGCGGCGTTCGCCTGTTCCAGCAGGCGCTCGAGCTGATCGAGGTCGATGCCGGCGAGCGAGGGTTCGTTGGTGTCGCTCGAACTCGGCACGAACAAGCTCGCGGTCTTGCCGAGCAGGTCGGTCGGGACTTCGACGCGGTCCTTCGCCCACGTCAGACCCTCGGCCGCGAGCGTGAACAACCACGACGACGGAGCGTTCGTGGTCGCCGCGGAACCGGCGTCCTTCGAGGCCTTCGGCCACAACGAGTCCTTCGGGCGTGCGAGGAGGTTCAGCGCCTGCAGGTTCTGCTTGTTGATCCGCTTCGCCTTGTCGTAGTTCGCGTACGCGAGGTCGATGAGGCTCATGTCGCGGAAGTACACGCCGTCTTCTTCGTACAGCAGGCCTTGCAGCACCAGGGCTTCGTCGTCGTTCGCGTCGAGCTCGAGAGCGTGCTGCACGCCGCGGGACGCCGACTTCAGCAGTTCCTCACGCTGAGCGCGCGCCGAGTTGCGCGCGAACGACAGCACGAGGTTGACCGCGACCTTCAGGCACTCCGAGTTGTCGGGGTTCTGCTCGAGGACCTTCAGCACTTCCTCGAAGCCTTGGGCGCGCTCCTCGGGCGATCCGTCCTGACACATCGTCGTGCCGCGCCACACCCGCGCGCGCGCCTGATTCGGATCCAAGCTCAGCGCCTGCGTGAAGTCGCGGATCGCTTCTTCGTAGCGGCTGAGTTTGAAGAACGCCTTGCCGCGCTCGACGTAGAACGTCGCGTCGTCCGGCTTCAGCGCGATCGCTTCGGTGAACTTCAGCAGTGCGTCGCCGGTGTTGCCGGATTCGACCAGCGCGCGACCTTCCGCGAGGACCGTCTGGTAGCGCTCGAGTCGGTTCTCGCGCTGCTGCGTGCGACTGCGCATCGTCTGCACGACGACCAGTCCGCCGAGCACGACCGACGCGGCGATCAGACTCGTGATGACCTTGTGACGACGCGCGCGCCGCAGCATGCGCGTCGAAAAGCCCATCGGGCGGGCCTGGATCGCTTCGCCGGCGAGGAAGCGTTCGAGGTCGAGCGCGAACTCGATCGCGGTCTGATATCGACGATCGAGTTCCTTCTCGAGGGCCTTGTGGCAGATCGTGGCGAGCGCCTTCGGGACGTTCGGCGCGATCTTGCGGATCGGGCGCGGATCCTCGGATTCGATCTTGCGCAGGATCTCCTGCGTCGACGTCGCTTCGAACGGGATCGTGCCCGTCAGCATTTCGTACAGCGTGACGCCGAGCGAATAGATGTCGGTGCGCCGATCGATGTGGTCGCGATCGCCGCGCACCTGCTCCGGGCTCATGTAGATCGGAGTGCCGACGAGGGCGCCGGACTCGGTCAGCGTCGCGGCCTTCTCGGGGCGCGCGAGTCCGAAGTCGGTGATGACCGGCTTGTCCTTGTACGTGAGGATCAGGTTCGCCGGCTTGATGTCGCGGTGGATGATGCCGTTCTCGTGCGCGTAGAACAGCGCGCGGGCCGACGCCGCCACGATGCGCGCGCAGTCCTGCGGCGAGAACTTGCGGTCCTTGAACGCGCGGTCGAGCGACTTGCCCTCGACGAACTGCATCGCGTACCAGTTCACGTTCTCGGACTCGCCGATTTCGTAGATCTGGACGATGTTCTCGTGCGAGAGCTTCGCGATCGACTGTGCTTCGCGCAGGAAGCGTTGGATGACGGTCTTCGTGATCGACAGGCTCGGCGGCAGGACCTTCACGGCGACGCGGCGCTTCAGGCCCTCTTGCTCGGCTTCGAACACGATGCCCATCGAGCCGCGGCCGATCTCGCGCAGCACGCGGAACTCGCCGAGCTTCTTGCCGAGGAACGACCGGGCAAGCGCTTCGCCGTCCTCGGCGCCACCGCCGCCGCCGGCGCGCGAGTCGCGAGCGTCCGAGGAACTGCCGAGGTGAGCTGTCCGGTCTGGGTCCATCCCTGCCTTACGTCGTGCCGAGTCGTGTCGTCGAGTTCCCGCCGCGGCCTCAGCCGTCGGCGACGACCTTCGCGATCGCGTTCAGTTGGCGCAGCAACGGCTCGAGATCGTCGAGACGCAACGTGTTCTTGCCGTCCGACAGCGCCTTGTCGGGGTCCGGATGCACTTCCATGAAGAAGCCGTCGCATCCCGCGCCCATCGCCGCGCGGGCGAGGTACGGGATCATGCGGCGATCGCCGCCGCTCTTCGCACCGTCTCCTCCGGGGATCTGCGCCGAATGCGTCGCGTCGAACAACACCGGCACGCCGAGATCCTGCATCAGCGGGATCGCGCGCACGTCGGTGATGAGGTTGTTGTAGCCGAACATCGTGCCGCGGTCGGTGAGCAGGATGTCCTTCGCGCCGCCCTGACGGAGCTTGTGGACGACGTGCCGCATGTCGAGCGGCGCGAGGAACTGGCCCTTCTTGGCGTTCACGGCCTTGCCGGTCTTCGCGGCGGCGACGAGCAGATCGGTCTGGCGGCACAGGAACGCCGGGATCTGGATCAGGTCGACGACCTCGCCGACCGGCGCGGCTTGGTGCGACTCGTGGATGTCCGTGACCAGCGGCAGGCCGGTCTGGCGCTTCACTTCGGCGAGGACTTCGAGGCCTTGCGCGAGCCCAGGGCCGCGGAACGAGTCGATCGAGGACCGGTTGGCCTTGTCGAACGAGGCCTTGAAGACGATCTGGACACCGGTGTTCTTGCCGATCGTGACCAAGCGCCGCGCGACGGCGAGGCAGAGATCGAGCGATTCGACGACGCACGGGCCGGCGAGCAAAAGCAACGGGTGGCCGGGACCGACCGTGTACGGGCCGATTCGGGCGGATCGAGTCGAAGACGTTGGGTTCGAGGACGGCATCGGCGGGATTCTAGGTCGAGTCCCCCGATTGCGAGAGTGCTGGCAGAGCTCTGGTCGGACCCCGACAGGGAAGCGACCTTGGTCCAATCCGCGGAAGTTATTTTTTTAAAGGCTCTTACGCCGGATCAGATGCTCCGGGACGCAGGCTGTTCGGGCGGCTTGGCGACGCGGACAGGGATCCGAGCGTCGAGCGACTCGAGCGACCAAAGCGCCACGACGGACGCACGCGCGCGGCCCCGGGCGCCGAACCGTCGAGGCGCACCGGCCCGACTCGATCAGTTTTCGAGGGATTCACCCGAACGGGGCTCCGACTCGTCCGTTCCGTCGTCAGCGAGGGAATGGTCGCGCGCGAGGATGGCTACGTTGTCCACGTGATTCGTTCGTCGTGCGCCACGGTGGCGCGGGGGAGAAGCGGTGCAAGAAGCGACTGGCGAGAACCGATGGGTACGGACCGCGGTGCTGTCGGTCCTTCTTGCGTTCATCTCGCCGTTCGCCGCGCGAGCCGTCGACGGACCGACCTACGCGTTCCCGGCCGATCTCGTGCGCATGAACGCGAACGCGTCCATTCGCGCGGCGACGTTCCCCGGCTTACGTGCGACGTATCGGTACTTCCGCGGCGGCGATCTGCTGGAGCACGCGCGGCACGAGTGTGCGGACACGCAGAGCCCGTGGCGATCGTCGAAGGTCAAATACGGTGTGCGTTATCGGATCTGCGACGTCGCGACGCGTGAAGGCGGCGATCAACTCTACGTCGCCGGATTCGATACCGAGAACGGCCACGCGATCATCGAACGGTGGGACTTCGCCGCGCGCCGAGGCGGATGGAAGCACCGCATGACGGGACCGCCACCGGCGCTCGGACAGCCGGCTGGTGCGTACGTCGGGACCACGACGCTGGTCGATCCCCCGTTCAAGACGTTCGAAGCGAGTCCACGGCCGGCGCCGACGATCGCGCTCGTCCACGACTCCGCATCGATCGGCATCATCAAGAAGCTGACGGCCGATCCCCAAGGGCGGTTCCTGCTGGCCTTGACGTACGGAGAAACTCCGACGCTCTATCAGATCCCGATCACGACGACCGGGCTCGGGACTCCGGTGGCGATCGTGACCACGCAGCAGTTCGCGAACTTGGGCCGCATCGAGATGTGTCGAATCCGGCACCACGCCGAGTGGGGCCGATGCATCGTCCTGTTCGAGCAACCCCGAAGCGTCGCCGACGCGGCGACCTCGCAGTACCTGATCGCGAAGGACGCGGCGAACGACGGCACGTTCGAAACGCTGGTCACGGGTTCGAAGGAAGACTTCGACGCAACCGTCGACACCGATCCCGACTGGCAGGAACCGAACTGGAGCAAGGGCTGACCGACCGCGATCGAATCGTGGGTCGGACCGATCGGATCCGGCCCACGGTTCGTCCCGACTCCGTCAGCTCCGGAACGCCTGCCGTCCCACGCCCTGCACCGGAATGCCCTGTGCGGGCAGCACGTCGTGATGCAGCGCGACCATGCATGCCGCGGCGCGGTCGATCGCGCGCGTGAAGGCGATCGACCCCTTCAGGATCGGCAACAACCTCGCCTTGTCCTGGATGCGGGCCGGCGGGTACTCGTGTTCGACGATCAATGAGGTGTTCGCGACGTCCAGGCTCAGCAGCTCGCGCGCCGCGATCTGGTGATCGAGCCAATCGACGCTGCGGTTCTGGAGGTACGCGAGCGGATCGTGCCGCGCGGTGCCGGGCAGTTCGTGCTCCGCGAGCGCGACCTGCTTCTTCCACGCATTCAGGTGATCGGCGGCACGAGGGCTCGGCGTTCCGTCCTTCCAGTCGCCGCGCTCGACGGTCTGCCCGCCGTAGCCCCACGTGGACACGCCGCGCGCGTTCACGACCTGACCCTTCACGTGGAAACCGGCGATCAGGAAGCCGTAACCCTCGTCCTTCAGCACTTGGAACAGCGAACGCGTGTCCTGACCCATCAGGATCGCGTGCGACGGGTCGTAGTGGATGCGGAACTGATCGCCGACGCCGTGGCGCTCGCAGATGCGGTGCAGCGCGATCCACGTGCCCGGGGTGTACGCAATGTTGTTGTGCCAGTGATCGCGCGTCGTCCAGCCCGGCATCGGGCATTGTTCGACTCGATACTGCAGACCGCGCGCCTTCGCCTCCTTCAGCAGTGGCACGAACGACTGCTCGAAGTCCTGCAGGTTCTGGTCCATCGACAACGACTGGTTCCGACCGACGAATCCGCAGACGGCGCGCACGCCGAGCAGTTGCGCCGCGTCGAACACCCGGCGCATGAAGTCGTGCTTCTTGCGGCGGATCGCGGCGTCCTCGTGGAGCATGTCGTCGAAGTACGCGAGATCGGCGATCGCGACGCGCGACGCGGCGACCGCGGCGCGGACTCGCGCCGCACGCGCTTCGGTGAACGGCTGGCGCAGATCGAGCGTGTTCGCCACCGGGTCGAGCATCGCCTCGGGCGGCACGTCGGCTTGCGACGGATGCAGTGCGGCCGACAATTGGATCTCGTCGACCTCGAGCTCGCGCGCGAACGCGAGCCAGTCCTCGATCGCGCGATCGGGGTCGGCGTCGCGGACCGCGCGCGGGGTGAGCTCCTGCAAGGCCGCGGTCAGCACGCCGATCTTCATGAACTTGGGCTCGAACGCGCGGATGGTCATGGGAGCACTCCGGGTCGCGGTGGGGTCGGGATCCTATCCGTGGGTCCGGGATGTCGCGAAGCCGCGAACCGAGCCGCGCCGGGGTTCGATTGCGACGCGCCGGAGACCGTCGATCCGCGAGCGGGACGGTTCTACGGCTGCAACCGGCCGATCCGCCTCGTTGAGAACAACTCTCAATTTCTTGCGGCGACGGCTTGACCGCCCGGGCGTTGTTGAGAATGATTCGCAACCGCGTCGCAAGCCCGACGCGACGTCGCCCCGGAACGGAAGCGAAGAACGAGACCTGACCATGGAAGAAGACCGCAGACCCACCTCCACGAGTCGCCGGATCTGGAACTTGCCGGAATCCCTCGTCGACGCCGTTCTCGCGTTCTCGTTCGACGACGGCGAGATCGAGAACCTCTGCAGCGGCGCGGGGATCGAACTGCATTGCGCGGCGTCGCACCGACCGTTGGCGATGCACGAGCTGCTGTACCGGGCGTGCCGCGAGGACACCCCGCTGGCGCGACGCGTCGAACGCACGTTGAACCTGATGCACGCCGAGGCGCTCGAGGACCGGGACGCGCAAGGCGCATCGGCCTACGCGAAGCACTGGCTGGCACGGCGGTCACCACCGTCGGCGTCGTGGGCCGCCGCCCTGTGGGCGATCGGCACGAGCGCGCAGCCCGGCATGGACTGCGTCGCGCGACGGCTCGGGCGGTTCCTCGCGCTCGATGCGCTGCGTGCGCTGCGGCCGGCCCCGGAGCCCCGCTGAACGACGATCGCACGCCGTCACCCGCGAAGCTCGAACCCGATCACCGAATCAAAGACCCTTCGAATCCAGGAATCGTCCATGCGCATCCATCCGCTCCTCGGCGCCGCGACGCTCGCGTGCGCGCTGTTCGCTTCGTCGCCGACCGCGCTCGCTCATTTCCTTTGGCTCCGCGTCGATCCGGCGCCGACCCCCGGGAAGTCGACGATCCGCGTGTTCCTCGCCGAACAGCCCGAACCGGATCTCGACGTCAGCCTCGAGCACGTGGAAGGCGTTCGCGTCGCCGTCGGCGGACACGAACTCGCGCTGACCGAAGGCATGGACTCGTTCGACGCATGGTGGGCCGGTGCGCTGCCGGCGGCGATCGATGCGCGCCGCGACATGGGCGTCCGCACGCGCAATGGCGCCAGTCATCGCCTGCTCTACACGGCGCGCACGCAAGCCGGCGCGCAGTCGTGGACTCCTTGCAGCGAAGCCGGACTCCACGCGCGCTACGTCGAGCGCGACGGGAGCTCGTTCGTCGAGATCCTGTTCGACGGCAAGCCGGCGCCGAACGCGCGCATCAAGGTGTATCCACGTGGCGCCGAGCCGTACGAGACGCGATCCGATGAACGCGGCTGCGCGACGATCGACGGGATCGCGGACGGATCCACGGGGCTGTGGGCCACCTGGATCGACGCGACGCCCGGATCGGTCGGCGAGCAGACCTACTCCGAATCGCGCCACTACGCATCGCTGACGATCTGTGGGTCGCAGCCCACCGCGTCGCACCCGCAGCTCCCGGATCCGGCGGTGACGAGCTTCGGCGGCGCGGTGCTCGGCGACTGGATGTACGTCTACAGCGGGCACGTCGGCCGCATGCACCGCTACGACGTCGACACGACGTCGAAGCACTTCCGCCGCCTGAACCTGAACGACATGACGACGTGGGAAGACCTGCCGATGGCGCGCGACCTGCAAGGCGTCGCGCTCGTCAGTGACGGCGAGCACCTCTATCGCACCGGCGGCATGTCGGCCGTCAACCCGCGCGGAGAACGACAGGATCTGCGTTCGGTCGCCGAGTTCGCTCGCTTCGATCCCGCCTCGCGCACGTGGACGGATCTCGCGCCGATGCCGGGGCCGCGCTCCACGCACGACGCGATCGTCGTCGGCCGCACGCTGTACGTCGTCGGTGGTTGGGTGCTGGCGGGCAGTGACGACGACGCGGAGTACTGCGACACCGCATTCGCGTTCGACCTCGACGCGCCGGAACGGGGCTGGCGGACGTTCGCGCAGCCGTTCCAGCGGCGAGCGCTGGCGCTCGCAGCGTTCGACGGCAAGGTCTTCGCGCTCGGCGGGCTCGACTCCGACGAAACCGTCGTGCGTCGCGTCGACGTCTTCGATCCTGCGACGCAAGCGTGGTCGCTCGCGCCGGAATTGCCGGGACTCGATCGCGTCGAGGGCTTCGCGCCGTCGGCGTGCTCGACCGCGGACGCCCTGTACTACAGCGGGATGTCGGGCTTCCTGTTCCGCCTCGATCCGGGTGCGAGCAAGTGGTCGGTCGTCGGGGGTCTCCACGAACCGCGGCTGTCGCACCGCTTGCTGGCCGCGCGCGAGACACTGCTCGCGGTCGGAGGCAACGCGAAGGGCGAGTTGCCGACGCGCATCGAAGTGCTGCCGATCGGCAAGTAGTTCGCTCGCTCGCGGCGCGTCGCGGATGGCGCAGCGCCGTCACCAGATGCCGGGGATCAGTCGCTTGGTTCGCTCCGCGTACGTCGCGTACTCGGGACCGAACGTGTCGTGCATCAAGCGTTCCTCGCGCTGCAGTCGCGTCGCGAACATCACCGTGAACACGACGAGCATCGCGGGCCCTGCGATCCAGTTCGCGAGCAGCAGCAGTTGCGCGAACGCGTTCAAGAACAGCGACGTGTACATCGGATGGCGAACGCGCGCGTAGATGCCGTGCGTGACGAGCCGATGGCCTTCGCGGACTTCGAGCGTCACCGACCAGTTCGTGCCCAGATCGGCGTGCGAGCGGTGGAACGTCCACAGCCACAGGACGACGACGACGGCTCCGGTCCAGAACGCCCACGCCGGTAGCGCGTGATCGGCGAACGCGAGGACCGGCGTCAGCGCGTACAGCAACGGCAGCACCAGCACCGCGACGCCCATCGCGACCAGCACCGCGACGTCGATCGGAGGACGCGCCTGGCGCACGACCTTGATCGTCTTGCTGCGGTTCGCGTGAGGAGCGCGGATCACGACGCTCGCGATCGTCGCCGCGAAGAACAGCAGCGTGCCGTAGAGCGGATCCATCGAGCGAGCTCCCCATGAAGTGTCGGCGGCGACTTCCGCTCCGCGCGAGCGTGGCCTACGGTACGCGCCGATGCGTGAGCCGCAACGCTCGCTCGGCCGCGAGCCCGCGGATGCGTCGATCTCGGGGGAAGCCGTGAGGAAAGGGAGCTTCGCGTCGCTTTGCGTCCTCGGCCTCGCGGTCGCGGGCGGGCTGTGGTTCTTCGTGGCCTCGCGCGAAGAACCGACCGCGATCGTCGTGAGGGACGAAGAGAAGCGGCCCGTCGCGGGTGTCGAGATCAAGCTCGATCGCGACTCGGTCTGGACCGATTCCTTCGACGAGCCCTCGTTCGTCGGCGTGACGGACGCCGACGGCCGACTCGAACTTCCGCTCGAACCCGACGACGAGGTCCTCCTCGCGAAGCCCGGGTTCGCGACTGACGTGTTCCGCATCGGTCGCGAGCGGACGACGAAGGTCGAACTGACGCGCTCGGCGACGCTGCGAGGGCGAGTCGTCTCGGCGTCGACGGGTGCGCCGATCGGCGATGCGCGCGTCGAACTCGTGCGCTACGGCGGATCCGAACCATCGCTGTTCGCGACGTCCGGCGCCGACGGACACCTCACGATCGAGGCGATCGATCCGACGTTGGCGACGCACTTCGTCGTGCAGGTCCGCGGCTGCATCCCGCACCAAGCGGAACTCGAACTGCGCGAACCACGCGCGTACGACCACGAGTTCGTCATCGCGGACGCTCCGCGGTTGCACGGTCGCGTCATCGATCTCGTGACGAACGAACCGATCGCCGATGCCGAGATCGTGCCCCTCGGCATGGGCGGCGACATCAAGTACCGCGCGGCGACGTCGACCGACTCGCAGGGCACGTTCGAACTGCGCGGCGATCTCGACGCGTGGTCCGGCGTCGGCTTCGAACCACGCAAGGAAGGCTACGCGAGCACGCGCCGCGAACTCGACGACGAGGACACGGACTGGAGCGGAGCGAGCGAACTCGTGCTCGGACTCACGAGGGAATGCGTCGTCGAGGGAACGGTGACGGATGAGCGCGGTGAGCCCGTGGTCGGCGCGACCGTCTTCGCGACCGCGATTGGCGGCGCGGAGTTCGTGCCGACCTGTGTCATTCCGGTGGGCCTCGTCCTCGACAAGTACGGTGTTCTCGTGACGCACAGCGACGCCCAGGGGCGATACCGCCTCCGAGGAATTCCCGCGTGGCGGTCGCTAGGAATGCACGCTGCGACCACGGTCGGCCGCGCGGGCCAGTCGTTGAGCGGCTTCGAGCGCCCGGGTGAACATCGCGTCGTGGACTGGGTCCTGCGGTGACTCGTTCGCGCGTCACTCGTTGACGCGATCCGATCCCGACCTATCGTTCGCGCCACGACGCGCGCGGGGAAGCCGGTGTGAATCCGGCACGGTCCCGCCACTGTGAACCGCTTCGGCGAGCAGCGCCCGATCTCGCGATCGGCGCCACGGGGGAAAGCCCCGGAGGGCGAGCTCCTCGCATCGGCGGCGAGTCAGGAAATCCGGCGCATCGCGGTGTTCCCCTCCATTCGACGAGCGATCGAAAGGGACTCGATGTTCATGCTCCTGTGCGCGCTCGCGTTCGCGAGTGCTGCCGGCGATCCGCCGGTCTCCCCTGCCACCGACACCGTTTCCGTGCGCGTCGCGATCGACTTCGGTCGCGCCGGCAAGCTGCCCGTCTGGCGCGAAGTCTCCGTCGACCGAGGGAGCAACGTCGTCGACGCGACGCGTGCCGTCGTCGCCGTCGAGCAGGACGTGTTGTGTTGTTCGCCGACGGACGTGTGGGCGATCGACGGCGTCGGGCCCGACGTGCGGCACGGCGCGTATTGGTCCTGGAGTTTGAATGGCGGCGCCGCGCCCGATTTCCCCGTGCGCTACGTCGTGAAGGAAGGTGATGCCGTGCAGTGGAATTACGGTGGCCGTGCGCCGAAGCGTTCGTCGACGCATCGCATCGTGTCGTTGTTGCCGGCGGCGACCGACGTCGTGCTCGCGATCGGGGCCGAGCACGACCTCGTCGCGGTGTCGCACCTGTGTGCGCAGCCCAAGGGGAGAACGGTGCCGCGCGTGGTGTCGACGACGCTCGACTCCGATGCGCTGTCGATGCCCGCGATCCACGCCGCCGTGCGCGAGGCGAGCGAGAAGCGCATCTCGCTGTACCAACTCGACGAGGACGCGATCCGCGCGACCGAGCCGACGACGATCCTGAGCCAAGGCGTCTGCCCCGTGTGCGCGGTTCCGCCGGATCAAGCCCAAGCGCTGGCGAACGAGCGCGATCCGAAGTGCGCGGAACTCGTCGTCCTGACGCCGCGCACGCTCGCGGACGTGGCTGCCGACATCCGTCGCGTCGGCGTCGCGGTCGGCCGCTCCCGCGAAGCGGAGATCGTCGCGCGTGACTTCGAGCGCCGGATCGACAAGGTCCGCGCATCGACCGCGGATCGGCCGAAGCCGCGCGTCGTGGTGCTCGAATGGTTCGATCCGTTGTGGGTCTCGGGCGAGTGGATCGTCGAGATGGTCGAGGCCGCCGGAGGCGAGTCGCTGCTGGTCGGCAAGGATGAACCGTCGCGCGAGATCTCGTGGGACGCTTTGGTCGCCGCGGATCCGGACGTGATCGTGCTCGCAGCGTGTTCGATGGACGTCGGGCGCGCGACGCGCGAGTTGGACTCGCTCCGCAGCCGGCCCGAGTGGCGGGCTCTGCGTGCGGTCGCTGCTGACCGCGTCTTTCTGATGGACGGGGAGCGGCACTTTTCCGCGCCAGGCCCGCACCTCGCTCGAGGAGTCGAACTGCTGGGAGCCGTGTTGTCCGGCGCCGATCCCGGCACCGAGACCGAGTGGTGTCGCGTCCGTGGAACGCAATGATTCACGAGCGCAGCATGATTCCGGAGCTAACGATGGGCTCGGCGGGATGATTCCTACCGTGCATGCCATTGCGAAGGCGTGAGCCACGACGGGGACCTTCGAAGCACGCATTCGGCCAGACGTACCCAAATCGAAGTCGCCAGGCTTCGAATCGACGGAGTGGACCATGGGTGGCGGACCCAGGGTTCCAGGACCTGATTTTCGTCGGCTGTTCGAGGGCGTGCCGGGCGCGTACCTCGTCCTCAGCCCGAAGTTGACGATCGTCGCGGTCACCGACGCGTACCTCGCGGCGACGATGACGCAGCGCGACGCGATCCTCGGCCGTTCAATCTTCGACGTATTCCCCGACAACCCGGCCGATCCGGCCGCGACCGGCGTCACGACGCTGCGGAGCTCGCTGCGACACGTGCTGACGGAGCGCGCTCCGGACACGATGGCGGTGCAGAAGTACGACATCCGCCGCCCGGACACCGAAGGTGGTGGTTTCGAGGAACGACACTGGAGTCCGATCAACGTGCCGATGCTCGGCGCGGACGGCGAGGTCGAGCTCATCCTGCATTGCGTCGAAGACGTCACCGAGTTCGTGCGGATCCAGCGCCAAGGCAACGAACTGCGTTCTCAGGCCGGTCGCATGGAGGCGGAGATCCTGCGGCGCGCGCAGGAGATCCAGGAGACGAATCGCCGGCTCCGCGAACTGCAGGTCGAACTCGAATCCCGGGTCGAATCACGCACGGCGGCGCTGCGCCGCGCGAACGACGAACTCGTGCGCGAGTCGAACGAACATCGCCTCACCGAGGAACGCCTGCGCAAGTCGGAGGAGCAGCGCCGGCAGATGCAGAAGCTCGAAGCGATCGGCCGCCTCGCCGGCGGCGTCGCACACGACTTCAACAACCTGCTGACGGTCATCCTCAGCTACGGCGAGTTCCTGTTGGACGAACTGACCGATCGCCCCGCGATGCGGTCGAACGTCGAGGAGATCGTCCGCGCCGGGAATCGCGCCGCGGACCTGACGCGGCAGTTGCTGGCGTTCTCGAGACAGCAGGTGCTGGCGCCGCGCGTCATCGATCTCAACCAATCGGTGCACGGCGTGATCCGCATGCTCGAGCGCCTGATCGGCGAGCACGTGCAATTGAAGGTCGGCCTCGAGCCCGATCTCGGTTGCGTCTACGCCGACCCCGGCCAAGTCGAACAAGTGATCGTGAACCTCGCGATCAACGCGCGCGATGCGATGCAAAACGGCGGAACGCTCGCGCTGGCGACGTCCAACGTCATGGTCGAACCCGACTATGCGAAGGAGCACGCCGAAGTCCAACCCGGGCCGTACGTGATGCTGTCCGTCAGCGACACCGGACACGGCATGGACAAGGAGACGCGCGCACGGATCTTCGAGCCGTTCTTCACGACCAAGGATCTCGGTAAGGGCACCGGTCTCGGCCTCGCGACGGTGTTCGGCATCGTCAAGCAGAGCGGTGGTCACATCTGGGTCTACAGCGAGGTCGGCGCCGGCACGACGTTCAAGGTGTACCTACCTCGCGTCGAGCGTTCGGGCATGCCGGCCGTGACGCCGCGCCCCGATCCGGCGTCGGGCGGCAACGAAACGATCCTCGTCGTCGAGGACGAGGATTCGATTCGAGCCATCGCTTGTCGCGTCCTCGGGCAGTCCGGCTATCGCGTGCTCGATGCGAATTCCCCGTTGAGAGCTCTCGAACTCTGCCGCTCCAACCGCGATCCGATCGATCTGCTGATGACCGACGTGATCCTCCCCGTCATGAACGGACGCGAATTGGCGATGCGCATCGAGGAGTTGCGACCCGGGATCCGCGTGCTGTTCATGTCGGGATACACGGACGACGCGATCCTGCTGCACGGCGTGCTCGACGAAGGCGTGCACTTCATCCAGAAACCGCTGACGCCGATGGCCTTGTGCACGAAGGTGCGCGAGGTTCTGGATTCGCGTCCGCCGGCAGCGCCCGATCGTTGATCCCTCGCGCGACGCGCGATCAGGAAGCTTCGATCTCCGCCGATTTTCCCGTCACTACGCCACGGCTCGTTCCGCAAGAGCCCTCCGACGGTGAAGGCATGACGAATGCCCTGGGATCAAGCGGCGTCGAGCCGCGGGCGGCGTGGAGGGGTGTTCCCTCCTGCCGGTCGTGAACTCGGCGTTCGCGCGCAGGGGTCACAGGGTCGGCGTCGGGCCACCTGCCGCCAACGAAGCGTCTCGCGCGACCGTTGGGTGCGCGAGGCGCTTCTCTATTCCGTCCGTGTCCGGTCCGGCTCCGGCGACACGTCCGGATCATCGGCCGGTCCGTCAGCGCGATCCGGCCGCACGCTTTTCCAAATTTTCTCGCGCGGATAGGCGCTGCGGCGACACGTCTCCTCGTCGACGCCCGCTGCGCTGCGCGCTCCGGGGTCACGCCGCGCCGGCGCTGCGGTCAACTGCGGGGATGTTCCTCGCTGGATCGCGGAACGTCGGTGTCGGCACGCAGGGGATCGCGGATCGCGTCGCGAGGGGGCGTCGACGACTTCGGACGACGGACGTTCGGTGCCCGGCCGGCGTCCGGCTCGTCCGATTTCCGAGCATCGCGATGTTCTCGGTCACGCGAACGCGCGCTTGACCAGCCACTCCTGCTCGGCGTTGTGCCGCATGTACGAGCCCGTCGCCGGGCTCGACGATGCGGCGCGGCCGGCGTACGTCGGCGCGAATCCAGCGACCTCGGCTTGGTTGCGGATGAACGTCCATGCGCCCATGTTCTTCGGCTCTTCCTGCGCCCAGACGACGCTGGCGCCGGGGAAGCGCGCGAGCTCGGCCTTCACGGCCGCCTGCGGGAACGGATAGAGCTGTTCGATGCGCGCGATCGCGACGTCCTCGCGCTTCTCCTTCTGGCGGTGCTCTTCGAGGTCGTAGAAGACCTTGCCCGAGCACAGGATCAGGCGCTTGATCGCGGACGGATCCGCGACGTCGCCGGCGATGAACGGTCGGAATGCGCCGGTCGTGAAGCGTTCGATCGGGCTCGCGGCGCGCGGGTCGCGCAGCAGGCTCTTCGGAGTGAACACGACGAGCGGCCGCTTCGTCGTTTCGAGACCCTGACGGCGCAGCAAGTGGAAGTACTGCGCGGAGTCGGTGCAGTTCGCGACGGTGATGTTGCCGTCGGCGCACAACGTCAGGAACCGTTCGATGCGACCCGACGAGTGCTCGGGCCCCTGCCCGTCGTAGCCGTGCGGCAGCAGCAGCGTCACGCCCGACAACTGCTTCCACTTCGTCTCGCTCGAGATCAGGAACTGGTCGATCGGGATCTGCGCGCCGTTCACGAAGTCGCCGAACTGCGCTTCCCACAGCACGAGGGCCTGCTTGCGGATCACGGCGTAGCCGTACTCGAACGCGAGGGCAGCTTCTTCGGACAGCAGGGAATCCCAGACCTCGAACGGCGCGTCGGCTCCGATGTGCGACAGCGGGATCCAGTCGGCCTCGGTGACCTGATCGCGGATCACCGCGTGACGCTGCGAGAACGTGCCTCGCCGCGAATCCTGACCTTGCAGGCGGATCGGAACGCCGTCGAGCAGCAGCGAGCCGAACGCGAGCGCCTCGCCGCAACCCCAGTCGACCGCGAGTTCGCCGCGCACCATCTCTTCGCGCTTGCGCAGTTGGCGCAGCAAATTCGGGTGCACGACGTGACCGGCCGGGATCGCGTTCGAGCGGTCGACGATCGACACGAGGACGTCGGACGAGATCGCCGTGGCGGGCGACGTCGGCGACGCGTAGTCGCGCGGATCGTCGTCGGTGAGGTCGACGACTTCGGCGAACGGCAGCGCGGGTTCGGACGAGTTCGCTTGCGCGCGGTGGTGCTCGAGCGCGACGCGGAGTTCCTCGTTCGCTTCGTTGCCGATCGAGTCGGCGTCGGCCTTCGTCAATTGGCCGCGACGCGTCAGCAGCGCCGCGTAGTTCTCGGTCGGCGTCGGATGCTGGCGGATCTTCTTGTACAGCGCGGGCTGCGTGTATGCCGGCTCGTCGCCTTCGTTGTGTCCCCAGCGCCGATAGCAGACGAGGTCGATGAACGCGTCGCGTCGGAACGTCTGTTGGTAGTCGAGCGCGACGTGGACGGCGCGCAGCACCGCCTCCGGATAGTCGCCGTTCGCGTGCAGCACCGGCGCGTCGATGCCCTTCGCGAGGTCGGTGCAGTAGTACGTCGAGCGCGTGTCGCGCGGCCCGGCCGTGAACCCGATCTGGTTGTTGACGACGATGTGGACGGTACCGCCGACGCGGTTCGCCGGCAGGTTCGACATGTTCAGCGTCTCGGCGACGACGCCCTGGCCCGCGAACGCCGCGTCGCCGTGGACGAGCACGGCGAGGACCTTCTCGCGGCTCGTGTCACCGATCTCGTCCTGGTACGCGCGCGTCATGCCGAGCACGACGGGATCCACGGCCTCGAGGTGGCTCGGGTTCGCGCACAACGCGACGTAGACCTGCTTGCCCGTCGTCGTCGTGAACACGCCCTGCTGTCCGAGGTGGTATTTCACGTCGCCGGAGCCGTCCGACGACAGCGGCAGCATCGCGCCTTCGAACTCGCGGAAGATCTGTTCGAAGCTCTTGTTCAGGATGTTCGCGAGCACGTTCAGCCGGCCGCGGTGCGCCATGCCGATGACGACGCGTTCGACGCCGTTGTCGGCCGCACGCTCGATCAGTTCGGACAGCGCCGGGATCAGCGCGTCGGCGCCTTCGAGCGAGAAGCGCTTGTTGCCGACGTAGCGCGTGTGCAGGAACTTCTCGAAGTTCTCGGCCTTGTAGAGCTGGCGCAGGATGCGCAGACGCGCTTCCGAATCGAACTCCTGCTCGTTGCGCCGCAGCTCGACGCGATCCTGGATCCACTGGCGACGGACCCGGTTCGCGATGTGCATGTACTCGATGGTCCAGCGCCGGCAGTAGGTGTCGGCGAGCGTCGCGAGGATGTCGCGCAGCGGCATCGACTCCTTGCCGTCGAGGCCGGCGGCGAGGAACTCGCGATCGAGGTCCCAGATCGTGAAGCCGTACCAGGCCGGGTCCAGCGACGGGTGGCGGTCGGGCTTGTACTCGAGCGGGTCGAGGTCGGCGATGCGGCAGCCGCGCGTGCGGTACGCGTCGATCAACTGCCAGACCTTGGCCTGCTTCTCCGCGTGCTTCTCTTCGCGTTCCCGCGGCGGCCGGACGTCTTCCGCCGGTTTCGCCGGATGCCACGGCACGCGCATGACCGTGAAGATCTCTTCGTAGAAGTGGTCGGCGCCCTGCAGCAGGTCGTCGATGCGCGACAGCAGCATGCCCGACTCCGCGCCCTGGATGACGCGGTGGTCGTACGTGCTCGTGATCGTCATGACCGGGCCGATCGCGAGTTCGGCGAGCGTCGCTCCGGACATGTGCGCGTTCGCGGTCGGCACGCCGATCGCGCCGGTCGCGATGATCAGGCCCTGGCCCTTCATCAAGCGCGGCACGCTCATGTGCGTGCCGATGCCGCCCGGGTTGCTCAGCGACACCGTGGTGTCGCGGAAGTCGGCCGCATCGAGCTTGTTCGCGCGCGCACGGCGCACGAGGTCCTCGTACGCGGTGTGGAACTCCTTGAAGCCCATCGTCTCGGCGCGCTTGATGCACGGCACGACGAGGCTGCGCCCCTTCGGACCTTCGAGGTCGATCGCGATGCCGAGGTTCACGTGCTGCGGCGTGACCTTGTAGGCGATGCCGTCGCGGTCCTCGAAGTACGACTGCATGTTCGGCGCGTCGCGCAACGCACGCACCAGCGCGTACGCGATCAGGTGGGTGTACGACGCCTTGCCGAGTGCGCGCACCTTCATGTGACCGTTCAGGATCGTGCGGTTCTCGTGCAGGACCTTCACGGCGAGCGTGCGGACCGAGGTCGCCGTCGGGACCTCGAGGCTCGCGTTCATGTTGTCGGCGATGCGCGCGGCGACACCCTTCAGGCGTTCGGCGACGACGTCGTCGGCACCGGCGGCAGCGGGCGCTGCGGGCTGAGGTTTGGCGGCTTCCGGGGCGTCCGACGCCGGGGCAGGCGCATCCGTCGGAGCGGGAGTCGCCGTCGCGACCGGGGTGGCGGAGGCTTGCGCGACCGGCGCGGGGGCCGGCGCGTTCGAGACCTGGCCGTCGCCGGACGTCAATCGCGTGAACCAACGCTGCCATTCGGCGTCGACCTGGTCGGGCTCGACGCGCCACTTCTCGAACAGGGATTCGACGTAACCCGCGTTGACGCCGAACTCACGCTTGAAGTCGATGGCCATGGAACCGGACCGTACCGCCTCGTGGAAATGTGCCGAACAGCGATCGAACGCGGCAGTGTAGCGTTCGGCCGGCGAATCCCGGTGTCCCTGGGGGCTCGCGGCACGGCGCGGGAGCCCTACAATCCGGCCAACTCCTCGCCCGTACGCCTAGGCCAGACGCAATCGATGACCATCTCCTTCGACGACCTGATCTCCCTGGTCGGTGACAAGAACCACTACTCCCGCATCTGCGCGGCAGCCGACCGCTACGAGCACGCCCGCCAGGCATTGGCCGCGGCCGAGGATGCGCTGGAGCGCGTCGAGCGCGAGCTCGAGGACCTCTGCGAATCGCACAGCGACGCCGGGGATTCGACCGAACACGACGAACCGGATGCGGATTCCGACGAGGAAGTCGAAGACGCCGCGGCGGCTCGACGCGCAGCCCGACGTCGCGTCCCGCGCGCGAAGCCGACCCTTCCGGGCCCGGAAGAAGGCGATCCGCGAGCGCCGGACGAGTACGTGAACGCGCTCGACGAGGTCGGGCACGAACTCGGCACGACCGGCGGCGTCGCGATCCGCAGCTCGGCGGTCGTCTCGGCGATGAAGAACCGCGGCTTCCCGGATCGGTCCCGCGTGATGGCGTTCCTGAAGGCGCACCCGAGCTGGCACGCGCTGCCGGACGGGCACTCGATGTTCCGCTACGCCTTCGCCCCCCGCACGGCGGTGGTCGAAGAGCCGGCGGCGTCCGAAGGCTGAGCCCGCTCGCTGCACTGCCGGCGAGACGATCTCTAAGATCCCACTGAATCAACGGTTACGTCGCCTTACCGTGTCGGCCGAGCCACGCCCGACGGACGGAGTTCCATGCGCTGTGCGCACGTCCTCCCTTGACGCCTGAAATCGAAGTGATATCACTCTGCAACCACACGAGCGAAGGGCACCGCTCCATCGGAGGATCCATGAGTCAGAGCAATGAGCGCGTCACCGACGACGTCAAATCCGGCTTCACCGGCCTGCTGTTCATCCTCGTCCTCCTGGCGAGCGCGATCACGTGCGCGTTCTCCAGCGCCGGCGGCCACGGCAAGTCGCCGAACGGTTGGCTGATCACGGCGGCGATCCTGCAGTTCCTGACGATCCCGTTCCTGCTGCCCGGACTGTTCGTCGTCAACCCGAACGAGTCGCGCGTGCTGGTGCTGTTCGGCAAGTACAAGGGCACCGTCAAGCGCTCGGGCTTCTATTGGGTCAACCCGTTCACGATGAAGCATCGGCTGTCGCTGCGCGCCCACAACCTGAACGGCGACAAGCTGAAGGTGAACGACGCAGCGGGCAACCCGATCGAGATCGCCGCCGTCGTCGTCTGGCAGGTCACCGACACGTACGCGGCGAAGTTCGACGTCGAGAACTACGAGGAGTACGTCCACACGCAGAGCGAGTCGGCGATCCGCAAACTCGCGCAGGCGTATCAGTACGACGGCGAAGAGGGCGAACGCACGCTGCGCGGCGACACGGAAGAAGTGAACGAGCATCTGCGCCGCGAGTTGAAGGAGCGCGTCCATCCCGCCGGAGTCGACATCGTCGAAGCGCGCATCTCGCACCTCGCGTACGCGCCGGAGATCGCGCAGGCGATGCTGCAGCGCCAACAGGCGACCGCGGTCGTCGCAGCTCGAACGAAGATCGTCGAAGGCGCGGTCGGCATGGTCGAGCTCGCGCTCCACGAACTGTCGCGCAAGAAGGTCGTCGACCTCGACGACGAACGTCGCGCGACGATGGTCAGCAACCTGTTGGTCGTGCTCTGCAGCGATCGGGCGACCCCGGTCGTCAACACGGGCACGCTTTACCAATGAGTGCGCTGAACGCGCTGAACGTGACGACGGCGGCGGCAACGCCGTCGCCGCTCGAAGGTGTGAAGTGAGCGTGACTTCGCCGTCCGGATCCTGATGAAGAAAGAAGCGGCGACCGCACCCGCGGTCGCCGCTTGCGACGCTTGACCGAACGCAAGGCATTCCTTCTCCGCATCGATCCCGACCTCGCCGAAGAGCTGCGGCGGTGGGCGGCGGCGGACCTGCGTAGTCTGAACGCGCAGATCGAGTTCCTGCTGCGCAAGGCGATCGCCGAGCATCGGCGCCAGCCGCCGCCGGAACCGCAACCCCCCGCGGAGAGTCCATGAGTCGCGAGCGCCTTCGCCTGGAGTTGGATCGGCTGCGAGCCGATGGGGTGCTCGACGAAGAACAATGTCGTCGCGTGAACGAGCGACTCGCCGGCGCGTTGTTCCCGGTGGCCGATCGCGTCGGCACGCTGACCGCCATCATCGCGACGTTCGGCGCGCTGCTCGTCGGGACGGGGATCCTGTTCATCGTCGCCGGCAACTGGGACGACATCCCGAAGTGGTGGAAGCTCGGCCTGATCGTCGGCACGTTCATGACGATGCACCACTTCGGATTCACGCTCGCGGAACGCCCGGGCAACTTCCCGCGCGTCGGGCGCGCGCTGACGGCGGCCGGAGTCCTGTCGTACGGCGCGGTGATCGCGCTCGTCGCGCAGATCTACGGGCTCGAGTCGCGATACCCGTGGGCGCTGCTCGCGTGGGGCGCGTTGAACGTGCCGATCGCGCTGCTGACGCGCAACGGCTGGATCGCGACGATCGTGTTGTCGTTGCTCGGCATCTGGGCGAACGTCCACACCATCGTCTGGATCGGTGACCTGCCGGGAGAACGCTGGGGCCTCGAGTGGCTGGTCGTTCCGTCGGTCTGGCTGGTGATCGGCGTGGTGTTCAAGCTCGTCCACGTGCTCGTGCTGCGAACCCGATTCCACGAGCTCGAGCAACCGTCGCGCCTGCTCGCGACACCGCTCGTGATCCTGTGGATCTACGCGCTGTCGTTCCGCCACGTCGCGGAGTCCCTGCCGCGGCTCGACTCCCACGGCTGGACTCCGTACGTCCCGTTCGCGATCGGCGCGGCGCTCGCGCTCGTGCTGTGCGCGGTGGCGTGGATCCGCGGCGTCGCGCGCCACGAATGCGTCGATGCCGTGCTGTTGCTGCTCGGCGGCGCGGCCTTCGTCGTCGCTGCTCGCATGCTGCCCGGCGCGTTCTTCCCGTTGTCGAACGTCGCGCTGCTGATCGTGTTGGTGGTGCTGATCGCACGCGGCGTCCAACACGGAGTCGCTTCGTACGTGAATTGGGGAGTGCTCGGGTTCGCGCTCGCGCTGTTCTCGAAGTACTTCGAGTTCTTCCACGAGAAGCTGCCGGGCGGAGCGTTCTTCGGCCCCGGCATCGTGCTGATCGCGGGAGCCCTCGCGTTGGAGAAGGCCCGGAAGAAGTTGCTCGCGCGCGCACGCGAGACTGGAGCGACGTCGTGAATCGTCGTGCCGCGTTCCTGCTCGCTCTGATGCCGCAGCTCGCGTTCGTGGGTTGGCT
>JAEUIB010000357.1 GCA_016795255.1 Planctomycetota bacterium | reverse complement strand
GTCGACGCGCATGGCGGCGCACGGCGTCGGCGCGACGCTGGCGGCCGCGCTGCGCGATGCCACGCGCGAACTCGTGCGCGAGATCGACCGGCATCGCAGTCATCTCGCACGATCGAGCAGCACGCGGGCCGCGTTCCGCGCCGCCGTCGAGCGCGACGGCTTCGCGGCGTTCGACGCGTTCGAGCGGCCGACGACCGAGGACCCGCGCGTCGAGATCGAGAAGTCGCTGCCGCAACTCATGCGGTTCCTGCGCGCCGAACTGAAGCGCCACGGACTGTGGGAACGACGTCCGTCGTATCGCGTCGACGTGCGCGAATTGGCCGACGAGGCCGTGCTCGCCGCGCTGCAGCAGCGGGCGTCGAAGCCCGAGTCGTTGCCGTTCTCGCGCTTCCTGATCGGCTGCGCGTACGACGTCGTGCTCGGCGTCGAGGATCGCGCACGCGAACGAACTTCGGAACGCTGATCGCCGATTCGGATCCGGCACGGAACGACGAGGCCCGCCGCATTCGACGAATGGGGCGGGCCTCGTTGCGTGTCGGATCGGTCGCGGACGATCAGAAGTCGTCGTACGGCTCGCGGTACGAACCGCTGTCGTAGTCGTCGTAGCCTTCTTCCTCGTCGTACGACGGTTCTTCGTCGTCTTCGAACTCGCCGCCTTCGCCGTCGTCCTCGACGTCCAGCGCGGTGTCGAGGTCGCCGACGTCGACGTCGTCCAATCCCTCTTCATCGGGCTCGGACGTCAGCGGCGGCAGGCCGTCCTCGTCGAGTTCGGCTTTGTTCTTCGCGGCTTCCTTCTTACGGCTCGCGAGCTTCTCCTGCAGCGCGGCGCCGGCGGCCGAGGGGCCCTTCGTCGGTGGCTTCGGCGGAGTCTTGCCCGTCGGCTTCGCGGCCTTTGGATCCGGCTTCGCGGCCTTTGGATCCGGCTTCGCAGCCTTGGCATCCGGCTTCGCCGTGGGCTTGGCGTCGGTCTTCGCGGCCGGCTTCGCGTTCGGCTTGGCGGGCGGAGCCGGCGGCGCCTTCGCGCCCTTCGGATCGGGCTTCGGCGCCGGCTTTTCGGCGGCGGCCGGTTTCCCGGCCTTCTTCGATGCGGGCGAAGCGAGCGGAGCGGCCGGAGCGGGCTTCGCGGGTGCGGTCGGCTTCTTCGTCGACGGGGCCGACGGGGCGGGCTTGGCAGGAGCGGGCTTCGCCGAGGACTTCGGAGCGACTTTGGGAGCGGGCTTGGCGGGTTTCGCCGACTTGCCGGGCTTCGCGGACGACTTCGCGGCTTTCGCGGGCTTCGCCGCCTTGCCGACTCTGGCCGGCGGGGCCTTCTTCGCCGGCGCCGGCTTGCTCTTCCTTGCTGCCGGCGCCGGGCGCGCGGGCTTCTTCTTTCCTGCCACTGGTTTCGAGCCTCCGCGTGGAGCGCGACCCGCCGCACTCGCAGGCGCGGTCTTCGGGTCGGCGGCGGACACTAGCGACGCCTCCAAGCCTATGCAAGAAACCTCAAGCTCTGAATCGGGCGAAACCAAGGGCTTCGGTCGCGGCGGAGTCCACGGTTCGGAAGGCCTTTCTGGGCACGATGTTGCGAACGGATGCGGTGGTTGGTTGGATGCGCGGCGACGTCGGCGCGGCTGCTGCGGGTCCGAGCGCGGCGCGCGCCGGCGCCCGAACACCCGACCGACAGGTCGAGACGAAGGACGTTGGGAACGTGGCGAACGAACGACGGTCGAACGCTGGGTGGTGGTCCCGCGGGACGGTGCTGTTCGTCCTCGCGTGCGCGGCGTGCGCGAGCGAGCCGAACCCACTCGACGCTCCGGGGATCTCGTGGAGCGACGACGAGGTCTTCCGCTACCGCGACTTCCCGGGGCACGACGCGACCGAGGTGTTCGCGATCACGCGCGGCGTGCTGCGCTGGCGGTTCGCCGGCGGCGCGATCAGCGAGGATCCCGCGACCGGGCGCCTGCAGACGCGTCCGCGCGGCTTCTCGCGCATGAACCGGCGCGTGACGCTCTACTGCCAGGTCACGACGGTCGAGGGCGGAGCGCGCGTCGAGGTGTTCGCGCCGATCGACGAGATGCTCGACGATCCGCGTGACGACCCCGAGGATCCGTGGCGCACGATCGGACGCGACGGGCTGCTCGAGAACGTCATCCTCGAAGACGTGTACGCCGCGATCGAGACGCGGAACGGACCCGCGGCGTCGCGCGACGGACGCGCTCGTCCTCGCTCGGCTCCGCGCGCTCGTTCGGGCGCTGGTCCGGTCGTCCGATGGTGAAGCGGTGAAACGGCGGCGTGGCGGGTCCCGGTGATTCGGACCAGGAATTCTCAAATCCCGCTCAAGGCCGTGTTTCCGTGCGTTCGAAGACATCTTCGACCGTATGGACACTTTTTCGCCGCCACCCCACAAGCCGCGCGCGGGGCCTCGTCTCGCGAGCGACCACCGATCGCGCCGGCAGCGACTGTCGGGGCGGCCGTTGACGGTCGTGGCGTTGTTCGGGCTCGGACTGCTGTTCGCGGCGTGGATCCTGTTGCACCGGTTCGACGGCGCGATCGCGTGGGGCCACGGCATTGTCGTGGTCGCGGCGTGCATTCCATGGTTGCCGCTGCGCAAGTCGGCATTCGGCCGCATCGATCGGCTCGACCGGCTCGGCAGCCTCGCGCTGGTGCTCGGCGCGACGCTCGGCTTCACGCGGGATCGGATCCCCGGGGATCCGGCGACGCTGCTCGTCGTCGAGCTCGGCATCGAAGCCGTCGGCGCGATCGCGTTCGCGATGGTGTTCTATCGACGCGCGTCCCTCGCGCGACTGCGACTCGGCATCGACGGCGGCGAACTGTTGAAGGGCGCGTGCGATTCGGTCGGCGAACCGATCGTCGTCGTCGGCGCCGGCTGTCGCGTGCTCGAGGTCAATTGGTTCGCCGAGATCCTGTTCTCGACGCGGCTGATCGGCCAACTCGCTTGCGAGACGCCGTACTTCACGCGCGACCGCTGTGACGGCTGTCCGGTCGGCCGGTGTTTCGACGAACGCAAGCCGGTGTTCTTCGTCCACCGCGACGGGGAGCGATCGCAGCACGAGGTCGCCGCGTTCCCCGTCATCCACGACGGCGAGTTCATCGGTCGTCAGATCCAGCGCGTGACCGACGTCGCGGTGCGGACGCAGAGCGAACGGCATCTGCGATTCCTCGCGCACGTCGTCGACGCCGTCAGCGACGCGGTGCTCGGCCTCGATCTGCGCGGCGTCGTGACGACGGCCAACGCCGAAGCCGAGCGGCTGCTCGTGGCCGACGGCATCTCGCTGGTCGGACAGGATGCTCTCGACGCGCTGCGGCTCGAGCCCGGCGTCGATCGCGAGCGCATCGCGCGATTGCTCGAGCGGCGCGAGGCGGGACGCTTCGAGATGACGCTGACGCTGCCGTCGCACGTCGGTGCGCGGGACATGGTCGTCTCGCTGTATCCGGTCGTCGACGACGTCGGAGCACCTGCCGGCGCCGCGCTGTTGCTGCGTGACGAGACGGAAGCTCGCGTCGCGCACGATCGACTCCGTCAGGCCGAGCGGTTGTCGTTGCTCGGACGCTTCGTGTCGAGCGTCGCGCACGAACTGAACAATCCGTTGGCGGTCGTCTACGGCCGCGCGGAGCAGTTCGTGACCGTCGCGCGTGACGAGTCCGGGGCGGTGCATCAGGCGGCTCAGGACGTCCTCGACGCGGCCGAGCGCTGTCGTCGCATCGTCGCCGGCTTGTTGCGCTACGCGCGCAAGGACGGCTCGAGCCGACAGACCGTGGATCTGCGCGACGTCGCGCGCGAAGCGCTCGAACTCGTCGCGCAGCTCGAATTGGCGCGGCGCTGCGGAGCCCGCATCGAACTGCAGGCCGACGCCGATCCGGTGACCGTCTGTGGCGACGCCGTGCTGCTCGCGCAGGTCGTGACGAACTTGATCACGAACGCGTGTCACTCGATCCGTCGCGGCGGCTGCGGCGGAACCGTGAGGGTCGCGGTCGCACGAGCGGCGGGGGACTGCACGATCGAAGTCGCCGACGACGGGCCCGGACTCGATCCGGCGGCTGCGGCGCACTTGTTCGAAGCGTTCCACACGACGAAGCGCGAAGGCGAAGGCACGGGGATCGGACTGTGGTTGTCGTTCGCGCTCGTCGAGGACCACGGCGGATCGTTCGAGTTCCAGGAGCGACGGCCGCACGGCGCATTGTTCCGCGTGCGCCTGCCGGCGTCGGCGATGCCGCTGCCGTCGTGCGCGATCGACCCGGTCCACGCGGAGCGACCGTCGGCGGCGCCGAGTGGCGAGTTGTCGTTGCTCGTCGTCGACGACGAGGAAGGGATCCGCGACCTGCTCGAAGCGCAATTGACGCACGCGGGGCACCGCGTCGTGACCGCATCGGGCGGCCGCGAAGGACTCGCGCGCGCGATCGGCGGCGATCGCTTCGACGCGGTCGTCTGCGATCGGATGATGCCGGACCTCGCGGGGAGCGAGCTCTATCGCCGCGCGGTCGACGCGGTTCCCGCGCTGCGCGGACGCTTCGTGTTCGTGACCGGCGACGTGCTCGGCGAGGACGCGAACGACGTGTCGCGCGGCGACGGCAACGAGGTGCTCGCGAAGCCGTTCCGCGGCGCGGACCTGATGGCGGCGATCGAACGCGTCGCGGCGCGCGCGCGCGACGTCGCGACGACCTGATTCGCATCGAACGGCGAAGGGGAAAAGGAAGCGGGGAGACTCGACGTCGTCGTGTCTCCCCGCGTCACGGACTGCTGCGCGCCCCGCAAGGGGCCCGCCGGCCAGCTTGCCCTAGGCGAGCAGCCTCCGTTGGTCGAAACAGCTACACATAGCCGGACCACCTCCTTTCAACATGGGGCCATCGGTCCGCGCGATCCATCACGTCGAGGTCGCCGCGAACCAGCTCCAAGCCATCGCGCCGCGTACGCGCGAACGAAGATCACCGGTTTCAGCCGATGACCGGACCGCCTTCCGCGCGAACGACGAGGTGCTGGTTCAGTGCGCCTCGAAGTCGCCGTGCGGCGGAAACGCGCCGGCCGGAGCAATACGCTAGGCTCCGCCCGTCGCCGTTTTGATGATCGGTGGAAAGCATTGAACTCCGTACCGAAAAAATCATTCGATCTGCGGACGTCGCTGATCGTGCTGGCCGTGCTCGGCGCCATCGTCGTGTACTTCCAGCGAGTCCGCGGCTCGGTCGAAGCATTGCTGCCGGTCGTGCGCGAAAGCCGGATCGCGCTCGTCCCGCGGCTCGATCTAGCCACGGAGGGCGCGGGCTTCCACGCCGGCGAGCGGTTCCTGACGATCCTCGGCGACGCGACCGAAAGCGTCGATCACGACGGCCTCGCGTTCCCGCTGCCGCAGACCGGAGACGTGACGTTCTCCGACTTGCCGGTCCATCGCGGAGCGCGCCTCGAGTTCGCGTACGGCTTCGAATGGGTCAAAGCCGCCGAAGCGGAAGGCGCGAGCGTCGAGTTCATCGTCCGCGGGCGCGTGGTGCGCACCGGCGCCGTGACGGAGTTGTTCCGCGCGCCGTTGCGGATCGACGGACCGACCGAGCTATCGCGGCGCGTCGACGCGACGGCGACGCTGCCCGCCGAATGGGCAGGTGAGCGCATCGACCTCGTGTTCGCGACGCAATGCGATCGCGTGCTCCCGGAGTTGTCGTTCCTGCCGGCGTTCTTGTCGCCGGTGCTCGCGTCGGACGGCATCAAGGCCCGCGTCGGCGAACTCGCACAGACGGCGACGTTCTGTTTGCGCGATCTGTTGGCCGACTACGACGCTGCGCTCGAGATCGACGACGAGATCGTCTACCGCGCCAGCGGTCCGGCCACGCGCGAGCAGTGCTTCGCGGTCAAGTCCGTCGCGACGCCGTCCGGACCGCGCGTCGAGTTCCTGCCGCTCGTCTACTCCGAGATGACCGGGTCGTTCAGCACGACCGAGCACGAGTTCCGTCACGGCAACGGCGGAGCGTGGCCGGCGCTCGCGTTCTGCGGCGACGAGACGATCGTGCGCTACGACGTCGACGTGCCGAAGGAAGGTGCGCGGCTCGAGTTCATGATCGGGCAGGACTTCCGGACGCTCGCCGTCGGCGACACGGAATACGTGGTCACGGTCGACGGCGCCGAAGTGTTCCGCGAGCGACTCGAACCGGAGCGCGTCGCGACGCACGTCGGCTGGCATCCGAAGTCGATCGACCTCA
>JAEUIB010000355.1 GCA_016795255.1 Planctomycetota bacterium | reverse complement strand
GCGAACGCCGTCTTGCCCTCGCGCTGTTCCTTGGCCGCGGCCTCGGCGCTGTTCGCGGCGGACTTCGCGGCTTGCGCGGCGGACTTCATCGCCTCCGCGCGCTGTTGCGCCTGTTCACCACCCGCTCGCGCCGTCGCTTGCGCCTCGCGCTCGATCGCCGCCGCGGCTTCGTTCGCACCCTTCGCGATGTCCTCCTGCTCGCGCGCGCGCGCCTCGGCGGCCTTCGCGCCCTCGGCGGACTTCGGCTCCGCGGTCGACGTCAGCGCCTTGCGCGCGTCGTCGAGCGCGGCCTTCGCGTCCTCGGCCCGTCGCGCTGCGGTCGTCGCGTCGTTCGAGCGCGCGGCCTCCGCCGCGGACTTCGCGGCTTCGTCGGCGCGCTTCGCGTGTTCGGTGGCCTGCAGGACGGCTTCGCGCTGTTCCTTCGCAGCGCGGGCCGCAGCGGCGTCCGCAGCGGTGTTCGCATCCTGCGCGTTCGCATCACGCTCCGCCGCCGCCTGCTCGGCCTTGCGCAGAGCCTCTTGCAGCGCCGCGATCGCGTCCTGCGCCTTGGTCTGCGCGGCGAGGAACGCGTCGCGCTGCGGCGGCGAAAACGATGCGCGCGCGTTCTCGTTCGACTCCGACGCAGAGCGCGCCTCGGACTTCGACGCGTCCTGCTCGGCCTTCGCCGCCGACGCATCGCGCTTCGACGCGTCCGGCGCCGACGCTGGATCGGTCGGCTTGGATTCACCGGCGTTCTGCTGCGTCGAGCCCTCGTCGGCCTGCGGCTTGGGTTCACCGGACTGCGACGTCGGATCGCCGGCTTCCGGCTTCGTCGGGTTCGGTGCGTTCGGCGAATCGGGCGAGTTGGGCGAACTCTGCGAGTTCGACGGGTCGGTCGGCTTCTCGCTCGACGTCGACCTCCGCGGATCGCTCGACTTCGCGTCCGTCGGCGACTCGTTCGTCGACGACGCCGCGTCGCGCGCTTGTTCGATGGCGGCTTCTTCGGCGCGGCGCGCGCGCTCGATCTGATCGAGCGCTTCCTTGAGGCTCGCGTCGAGAGCTTCCTGCGTGCCGTCGATCGCGTCGGCCTGGCGAGCCGCGAGCGCGTCGAGTTGCTGCCGCAGCGAGGTCGACGGGTCGTCCTTCAGTCCGTCCGTCGCCGCCTTCAGTTCCTGTTGTCGCGCCAGGATCTCGTTCGCCAGCTCCTTCGCCTGATTCGACAGTTGCTGCGGATCGTCGCCGAGCTTCTGCGTCTCCTTACGCACCTTCTCTTGTTCGGAGCGCAGGCCCTGGATCGTCTCGAGCGCCTGGCGAACCGCGGCGAGCTGCTCTTCGAGCTGCTCCATTTCCTTGCGGTCGAGCAGGATCGTGTAGACCGACTCGAGACGCTTCAGCACGGCTTCCTGCCGCTCGACGGTCGTGAAGTTCGTCGCCCGCAGTTCGGGCAGCAGTTCGTCGATGCGATCGGTGAGACGTTCGTCGCGCAGCGCGGCGAGCGCCGACTTCAGACGATCGGACGCTTCGACCTTGCCGTCGCGCGCGAGCGCTTCGGCGAGGCGCTCCATCTTGGCTTCGATCTTCTTCAGGCGGTCCTTGATCGCGCGCTGGTCGCTCTCGATGCGACCGAGGTCCGCGTCTTCCGACGTCCCGGCGTGCGACGGCGCCGACGGCACGAACGCCGCCAGGCAAGCGAGCACGACGATTTGGTTCCAGCGCATGATGGCCACTCCGTTTCGACAGCGACGGCTCACTTCGCGTCCTTCTCGTCACCCTTCAGCACGGTGCGCGTCTTCGCGTTAATGTCGCGTTGGTCGTCGAGCAGGTCTCGGAACAACGTGACGATCTCCTGATAGTCCTCCCACTCGTCCATCTTCTCGAGCAATTGGTCGAGGCGCGCGAGCGCCGCTTCCTCCGCCGCGAGCGCGTTCTTCAGCTCGACCGGTCGCGCCGCGTCGTCGGTCGTCAACCGGGCGGCGTTGATCGCGGTCGACGCTTGCGGCGACAGCCGCTCGCCGACGTCGAGGATCGCACTCAGCATCTCGATCAGGCGTCCGAGCACGTCGAGCTGTCCGTACGCGCCGCCCGCCCACTGGTCGACCAGCGGGCGATAGACGGTCGTGTCGATGCCGTCGATGACGATCGACGCGCGCTTCGCCTGGACCAACTGCTGCAGCAGACGCTCCGCGCCGGCCGACCCGTCGAGGCGATTGAACGCGAATCGATCGAACAGGTCGGCGAACTCGCCGCACAGCCGCAACGCGCGATTCGTCACCTGGTTCTGACCGACTTCGAGCGCCGCGAGATCCGTCGCCTCCGGCTTCGATTCCGCGTCCGACCCGGCGAAATCCTCGAGCACGCCGCGCAGGCGCTCGATCTTCTCGGCCTGCAGCGCGCGCAACTGCTTGACCTCGTCCTTGCGGCGGATCTGCCGTTCGGTGAGTTCACGCAGCAGTTCGCTCTCGGAGACGACGTCGATGCGGCGGTCCTTCACCTCGACGCGATTGCCGACTTTCGCGCCGGTCGCGTCTTCCTTGTTGTCGACGGCGGCGACGACGTACGTGAACGAGTCGTTCACCTGCGCCTTGCGCGGCCCGCCCTCGTGCGGGATCGACGTCGCGCCGAGGTCGAGCAGCGAGAACGTCAGCAAGCGGGCTTTGCTGTTCGGGTCCTGCGCGTCCTTGGCGAGATCGAACTCGGTCGGAGTCGTCGTCCCTTGCGTCGACAGCGCGAGCGTCAGCGCCGCGATCCCGAAGTCGTCGTCGGTCGCGACGCGGATCGGCACGATGCCGTTTTGCACGACGTTCAGGTCCGCGAGCTGCGGCTCGAGCAAGCGCAGGACCGGGTTGCGGTCCTTGATCGCGACGACCGCGTAG
>JAEUIB010000321.1 GCA_016795255.1 Planctomycetota bacterium | reverse complement strand
CCTGCTGACCGCGAACAACGAAGTCAGTCGGCTGTTCGTCGGCCGCGAAGTCCCGCTGAACCGTAGCTTCGTCGGCGGGCAGACGCTGGTGAACGAGTCGACGCTGACGACGGCGACGGGCACGACGAGCATCGAGTTCCGCCCGGTCGGCACCACGCTGCTGGTCACGCCGAACATCAACGCGGACCGCTCGGTGTCGCTGCGCATCGTCCAGGAGAACTCCGAGCTGAACTCGACCGCGGACGTGCTGGTGCCGTCGGGGTCGAGCTTCGTGTCGCAGACCGTCGACGTCGTCACGTCGCAGTCGATCAGCGGCACGATCGTCGCGAAGGACAACCTCGCGGTCGCGTTCGGCGGACTGATCGAGCGCGACTCGACGGTCGAGACGTCGGGCATCCCGCTGTTGCGCGACATCCCCGGCGTCGGCTTCCTGTTCGAGCGCAACTTCACGAACGACCGCAAGAGCGAGATCGTCGTCGTCGTGAAGCCGTACGTGATCGGCACGCCGGCCGACTTCGCGCGCGTGCCGGCCGAGACGCTCGAGAACCTCGGCATCGACCTCGACGCGTTCCACACCGATCCGCGCGACGGCGAGGTGCTGTCGCCGGACGGACCGTTCACGAAGAAGCGCAAGTTCCGCGTGCACGGCATCGACGCGCCGGACGCGAAGGCCGGAGGCCTGCGATGAGTCGGTCGTTCGTCGCGACGCTCGCGCTCGCCGCGGCGCTGACGTCGTGCTCCGCGTGGGACGACGGCGACCGCGTGGCGCCGCAACGCCCGATCGTGCTCGATCCGCTGCTGCCCGGCATCGATGCGCGCGGCAAGGACGATCCGCTCGCCGACGAGTTCGAGCACCTCGAGCGCTCGGGGCGTCACGCGTTCGCGAATCTCGCGGCGCGCCGTTGGTATCCCGAAGCGGTCGCCGCGTCGGTGTCCGCCGCGACGCCGTTGCGTCGAGGCGCGGTCGCCGCGGCGCTCGACGCGCTCGACACCACCGCCGCGCCGCGCGGAGCGTTCCTCGAGCCGACGCCGGACACCGATCCGTGGCCCGCGCAGCGCGACGCCGTGCTCGACGCGCTCGGTCGCGGCGATCTCGACGCGGCGCGCGAACTCGTGCCGTTCGACGTCGACGGCGCGCCACCGCGGACCGTGATCGAAGCGCGCGCGCTCGCGGGCTTCGTGCTCGCGCGAGCCGGCGAGACCGCGGCCGCGCACGACGAGTTCGTCGCAGCGGCGCGCGTCGCGGAGGACTCCGGTTGGACGTGGCACGCCTCGCGCGCGTGGCTGCTCGCGTGCGGCGCCGGCGAGCACGGAGTCGATGGGGCGCCCGCCGACGCCGAGTCGCCGTGGACGCGCGCCGTCCGTCACGCGTCCGCGTGCGTCGAGTCCGGGGGCGGCCTCGAGGACCCCGTGTTCTGGGAACGCGCGGTCGGCGCGCGCGGCGCGAACGCGTGGTCCGACGCCGTCGTCCGAGCGTTGTGCGCGGCCTACGACGTCCCGATCGACGACGACGCGCGGGCCGAGGAGTCGGCGGACGAACTCGTGCTGCTGTGCGCGGCGACGTCGCGCCTGCGGCGCGCCGAAGCCGTGCCCGCGCTGCTGACGTCGCGCGCGGTCGAGCAGCGGTCGCGCACTCCGCGAGGGCGCGCGTGGGCGAGTCTCGTCCAGGCGCGAGCTTTGATCGCGCTGCAACGCATGACGGAAGCGCGCAACGTGCTGACGCGAGGTCTCGAACAGGACGATGCGGTCGTGCGCAGCGAAGCGCTGGCGCGGCTCGGTGCGCTGGAACTCGCCGAGGAACGCCCGGAGCGAGCCGCGGCGCTGCTGTCGCGTGCGATCGAACTCGCGGGTCGTCCGATCGAGTTCCCCGCACGCGGCGAAGCTCTCGCGAATCTCGGGCTCGCGTTGCTGTCGACGAGTCGCGACGACGAAGGACTCGCGCGCTTGCGTGAGGGCGCGCAGCGGTTCGTCACCGAGCGCGACGTCGAGGGCCTGCACCTCGCACTCGCGAACGAGCTCGAGTTCGCGCGCTCGTTGGGTCGGTCGCGGGACGTCGAGCGTCTATCGGCGCTGCTGCGCGCCGTGGAATCCGGGTCCGGGTCGCGATGACCCGTGTCGCGGTGACCCATGTCGCGGTGACAGATAAAGGCCGGCCCCCGCGCGATCCGCGCGAGAGCCGGCCTCCTCGTTCACCGTCGGTCGGCGTCAGCGCGCCGACTTCATCTCGTTCAGCAACTCCACGACCTTCTTCTCCATCTCCGCGTCACGCAGGTCACGCGCACGGATGCGCCCTTCGTGATCGAGGATGTAGATGGTCGGCCAGCCGCTGACGTTCCAGCGTGTTGCGATCGGCCCGTTGGTCGAGCCCTCGACGGCTTGTCTCCAGGTGATTCCGTTCTCGGCGAGGATCTTGTTCAGGGACTCACGGTCCCCGTCGCTGTTGATCCCGAGCAAGGCGAATGGTTCGTCCTTCAGACGTTCGACCATTTCCTTTTCGTGCGGGATCATCGCGCGGCACGGTCCTCACCAGAAACCCCAGAAGTCGACGACGACGACTTTGCCGCGATAGTCCGACAGCTTCCAAGGCTTGCCGTCCTGATCGGTCGTCTCGAAGTCCGGAGCGACCATGCCGATCTGCAGATGCTCCAGCTCGAAGATGGAGCCTTCCGCACTGGCGGCCGCCTCGGTCTCACCGAAGTCCTTCAACAGACGATCGAAGTCCGCGCGTGCCATCGCCATGTCCGAGGACATCTGCGATTGCGCGCGAGCGAACAGCGCGTGCGCCTTCACCTCGCCGTTCGTGGCCCGCTCGAACAAGGACGTCGTCAGCTTCACGACGGCGTCGTTGCCGAGCATCCACCCGAACATCGGGAGACTGCGCGCGAACCGCTCCGCCGACGGTGAATCGGCGTAGAGGTCGACGAAGCGCTCGGCCTGCTTGCGCACCGCCTCACGGTCGTTGCGCTCCATCGTCATGTAGGCGAGGAGGGCCTCGGCCGCGGGCTCCGTGCCCTCGTGCTTCGTCGCGAACTCGAGGAACTTCGCGGCGTACGCGATCGACGGGTCCTTCGACCAGTCGACCTCGATCTTGGCCATCTCCTCGTCGGATTTGGCCGCTCTGAACGGGGCGTAGAACTCTTCCTGCGCCGTCTGGAACTCCGCCTGCAGTTCGGCGAACACCGTGGCCGGATCCGGGGGCGGATCCTGCGGGGTTCGCGCGAACGCACCGGCGGAGATCGTCGACGCGAGAAGTGCTGCGCCCCATGACACCCAACGACTGGGACTCATGGAGATCTCCTGGAACTGGTCCCTCACCGCGACGGGATCAACACGCGAAGTGCCCGACGGGGCCGCGGGACCGAAAGCGCCAGAAGTCTAAATCGGAGTCCACGATTCCGGGATGCCGCGAGGTCCGGCAAGTCCCGCGCGGCCCGGAGTCGGCCGCGGTCATGACGGAATCGTCGTCTTCGACTTCGACGAGTCCACGCTCGCGTCGGATCGCGGCTGCGAGCGTTCACGCGGTCGCCGCGTCTCGCGTTCTCTCGACGCCGGGCGATCCGAGCCACTCGATCGCGAAGGCTTGCCCGTCCTCCGACGTGTGTCCTCTTGCGTGTCGTCCGCCGTCCATCCCGTCGTGCCGACGCGGGGCGGGGTTACGTCGCCGCCGATCGCTCGGCCTCGGCGGTCGCGGTTGGGTACGCCGCATGCGCCGAGGTTCCACGCGTCGAGAGCGCGCGGCGAACTCGCTGGGAGCGATCCCGCGCTCGGCCGGCGCCGACGGGACGCGGATCGTTCGCCCGTCGAACGTCGCTTCACCGCAATTGCCGGCCACGTCCTGGCCGGTTCCTGACCCGTTCATGGAGGAACAGCATGGTTCGTGCATTCGCTTGGGCTCTCATCGCGTCGTTGTCCGTCGCGACTTCGGTCGCATCCGCGGCGACGATCGTCGTCAAGCCCGGCTCGGCCGTGCCGACGATCCAAGCCGGCGTGGATGCCGCTGCACCCGGCGACACCGTGCTCGTCCGCGCGGGCATCTACGCGGAGAGCGTCGTGGTGCCGCCCGGCAAGGCGCTCGCGCTGAGGGCGAAGGGGCGCGTCGTCGTCGAAGGACGCGGGCCGGGCGGCGTTCCGCTCGGGCCCGGCATCGCGTTGTTCGATGGAGGATCGAGCATCCGCGGCTTCACGTTCCGCAATCAGGCGACGGCGGGGCTCGGCTTGCCCGGCGTCGGCGTCAACCTCACAGTGGGCGGTGCCGCGCCCGCGTCGGTCGTCGAGAAGTGTCGCTTCGAGCGCTGCGAACTCGGTGGCGTCGTCGCCGAGATCGCGACGGTGACGGTGCGCAAATGCGTGTTCGTCGACATCGCGCATGGCGCTGCGATCCGCGCGCTCGGCCCCGATCCGCGGATCGAGCGCTGCCAAGTGTTCGGCTCGCAAGGGATCGACGTCGTCGGCACGAACGCGCGGATCATCGGCAACACGCTGAAGAACGTCGTCGCGAAGGGCGCGCTCAGCTGCGAGTCGATCGGCGCGATCGTCGAGAAGAACCTGCTCGTCGGTTGCGAAGGGGACGGCATCCAAGTGGTCGGCAACGACACGATCGTCCGCAAGAACCGCGTCGAG
>JAEUIB010000314.1 GCA_016795255.1 Planctomycetota bacterium | reverse complement strand
ACCATCCGCTCGGGACCGCGTTCGACCTCAGCGCGTTCGACGTGTCGGTCGGCGCGCAGAAGCGATACGTCGGCATCCCCGCACCGACGATCGGCGCGTACACGGTCGAACTGTCGGGCTTCACGTCGCTGAAGGAGCGGGCGCGCATGAAGCTCGTGCCGCACCAACCGCCGCCGGGCGACGCGCTGCTCGCGTTGCCTTGATCGCGCGGAGCGGGACCTGACGAGCGACGCCTGAGATGGAACGTGAACGCGCGGCGCGAGGGCCGATCGCCCTCACGCCGCGCGGTTCGATCGGCGCGCGACCGATGCGAGGACGTCAGCGCTTCACGATCACTTCGAACCCGCTGTACGCCATACGCTTGAAGTCGAACGGCGTGTTGTTCGGGTTGCACATCTGCTGCACGCGCGGATCGGACATGACCTTCTTGTTGACCTGATCGCGGTGCTTCTTCGACTTGTAGACGATCCACGCGAACACCACGGTCTCGCCGGCTTTCGGCTTCGCGAGCTTCGTGAAGTTCATCGGGCAGCCCTTCGGCGCGAGATCGTCGCCGACGCTCTCGCAGTATTCGAGCGCCCCCAACTCGAGCCACAGCTTCGACGCCTTCGTCGCCAGCTTTTTGTAGGCCGCGAGGTTCTTCTTCGGGAGCGGAAGCACGAATCCATCGACGTACTGAGCCATTTTCCTGTCACTCCATGGACCTTTGGGACGATCGAGACCATTCGACACGCTGGGCTCGCCCGACGGGTCCGTCCATCGGCACCACCTCGGACGACACCGCATTGCGGCCGAACCTGGCGCAGGCTTAGCATCCGAACCACACCCAGCAAACGTGAGATCCACGGAACCCGGCGCCCGTGGATCCGCGCAGGAGGAGCGCCCTCATGTCGATCCGAACCCTCGGTACCGCGTTGCTCGTGAGTTCGCTCTGCGCGATGGCGCAGGCCGGAGTGATCGTCGTCGATGCGAGCAACGGTCCGGGGACCGACTTCACGACGTTGAAGGCCGCGCTCGCCGCGGCGGCCGACGGGGACCTCCTGCTGGTGCGCACGGGCACCTACGACGGCTCCCACCTCATGTTGAACAAGGCGGTTTCCATCGTCGCGGATTCCGGCGCCGGCGTGGCGATCACCAACACCGATCTCACGTCGCTCTCGACCGCAGCACTGGTCGTCACCGGCACGATCAACGGCTCGATGCTGATCCAAGGCTGCACGTTCCAGTCGGTGTTCCTGACGCCGACGACGGCCACGGGCGGCGCGCTGCGCATCGCGACCAACTCCGCGTCCGGCCACGTCTTCGTCGACGACTGCGCAGCGATCGCCGCGGTCGGCAACGGGATCGACGTCGCCGGTGGATCCCGCACCACGCTCACGCGCTGCTTCGGCACGGGAGGGAACACGCACGTTTCGGGGCCGGTTGCCAACTCGGCAGGCGTCGGTCTGTTCGCGTCGCCATCCATCGACGGCTCGTTCCTCAGCACGTTCGCCAGCGACTTCACGGGCGGCAACGGACTCGATCAACCCGCAGCACTCACTCCGACCTTGCTCGCCGGCGGCTCGGCGATCCGCGCGTCGACGTTGGGCTCGGTCCGGAGATTCCTCGTGTCGGGGACGTCGGCCCAAGGCGGCGTCGGCGGAGACACGGTGTTCGGCCCGCCGAACTGCACGACGCCCGGCACCGGGGGACACGGACTCGAGATCAACGCGGGCTTCGGACCGTACTTGGTCGACTCCACGTTGGCGGGAGGCGCCGCAGGCACCGACCAGTCGACGTGCGGACTGACCGGCACCCCCGGCCAGCCGGTCGCCGTGACGTTCCTCGGTTTGCCGCCCGCGCCACTGGTCGCGCAGCCCGGCCGCATCTCGGTCGCCTCACCGGTACGTGAAGGCGTCGCCGTCACGGTGTCGCTCCAAGGTCCGGTGAACCACGCGGCGTTCGCGGTGATCGGCTTCGCGCAGACGCACGTGTTCGAAGCCAGCCTGTCCAGTTCGTTGGTCGCGACGCCGAATGCCATCGTCGCCCTCGGGTCGCTGCCGCCGTCCGGTGTGGTCACGCTGTCGACGCACGCGCCGGCGATGCCCGTCGGCGTCGATGCCGGCATCGTCTACCTGCAGCCGATCACGCAGGACATGTCGACCGGGCAAGCGACGCTCGGCGCGCCGGCCGCGCTCGTGATCCTCGACGAATCGCTGTGACGAGAGTCACTGCTTCGCGACGAGCTGCTCGACGTACGCGCGAACTCCGTCCTCGAGCGACGTGAACGGCTTCGACCAACCTGCCTTGCGCAGCTTGGTCATGTCCGCCTGCGTGAAGTACTGATACCGCTCGCGCAACTCGACCGGCGTGTCGATGAAGTCGATCGCCGGCTCGAGGCGCAGCGCCGCGAAGGTCGCGTTCACGAGGTCCAGGAACGTCCGCGCTCGGCCGGTGCCGAGGTTGAACACGCCGCGTCGCAGCGGCGTGCGCCACGCGTGGTGCAGCACGTCGACGACGTCGCCGACGTGGATGAAGTCCCGTTGCTGATGGCCGTCGGCGATGCCGGGCTTGTGGCTCTTGAACAACTTCACGCGACCGCTGGCGCGGATCTGGTCGTACGCGTGCAGCACGACGCTCGCCATGCGGCGCTTGTGACGCTCGCCGTAGCCGTAGACGTTGAAGAACTTGAACCCGCTCCACGCCGGCGGGGATCGCCCGTCGCGTTCCTGCTCCAACGCCCAGCGATCGAAGATCAGCTTCGAATCGCCGTACGGATTCAGCGGCACGAGCCGATCGAACTTCGACTCGTCGTCGACGTAGCCGTGCTCACCGGCGCCGTACGTCGCGGCGCTGCTCGCGTAGACGAACGGCAGGCGTCGCGCGCTGGCGAACGTCCACAGCGCCTGCGAGTACTCGACGTTGACGCGGCGCAAGTACTCGACGTCCAACTGCGTGGTGTCGGTGCACGCGCCGAGATGGACGATGCCGGCGAGTTCCGGCAACGCCGCACCGCCGTTGGCGCCGAGCATCGGCAACAGCGCGTCGCGGTCGATCACGCGCTGGAACGCGATGCCGCTCAGCTCGGCGCGTTCCTTGAAGTGCCGCGTCGCGTCGACCGCGATCACGGGGACACCGTGCGCGTTGCACGACGCGACGAAGCGAGCGCCGATGAAACCGGCTGCTCCGGTCACGAGGAGAGGTTGAGACACCGTCATGCGCGCGAGTCTGGCATCGTCGCCCCGGGTCGCGCAAGCCGTACTTGCGTGCGTCGCAACGACACGGGGACATCGCACCGCCCGCGCCGTACAGTCGTCGCGTCTCGACGGAGGTCTCGACCATGAAGCGCAAGAAGCAACGCAAGATCGGCGCGAAGACTCTTCGGCCCGAGTCGCTGATGATGAGTTACGGCTACGACCCCGCGCTGTCGGAGGGCGCGATCAAGTCGCCGATCTTCCAGACGTCGACGTTCGTGTTCCGCTCCGCCGAGGAGGGCAAGAAGTTCTTCGAGCTCGCGTACGGCCTGCGCGAGAAGAAGCCCGGCGAGACGATGGGCCTGATCTACAGCCGGCTCAACAACCCCGACATCGAGATCCTCGAGGATCGACTGACGGTGTGGGACGACGCCGAAGCCTGCGCGTCGTTCGAGAGCGGCATGGCGGCGATCGCGACCACGCTGTTCGCGTACTTGCGACCGGGCGACGTCGTGCTGCACAGCGTGCCGGTCTACGGCGGCACCGACTTCCTGCTGTATCGCATCCTGCTGGAGCACGGCGTGAAGGCGATCGGCTTCCGCGCGCACGAAGGGCCGGAGGGATTCCGACGCGTCGTCGATGCGTTGGGCGACGACCGCAAACGCGTCGCGATGGTCTACGTCGAAACACCGGCCAATCCGACGAACGCGCTCGTCGACATCCGCGCGTGCGCGGCGCTGGCGAAGAGCCTCGGCATGCACAACGGCCGGCGCGTGCCCGTCGTCGTCGATAACACGTTCCTCGGTCCGCTATGGCAGCGGCCGCTCGAACACGGCGCGGACCTCGTCGTCTACTCGGCGACGAAGTTCCTCGGCGGGCACAGCGACCTCATCGCCGGCGCGGTGCTCGGCGCGAAGGAATGGCTCGATCCGGTCCGCACGTACCGCACGATCCTCGGCACGATGTGCGGGCCGTGGACGGCGTGGCTGCTGATGCGCAGCCTCGAGACACTGAAGCTGCGCATGACGTCGGCGATGAAGAACGCGCGCTACGTCGCCGACTTCCTCGCCGACCACCCGAAGGTGCAGCGCGTGCATTACCTCGGCCACCTGAAGGAAGGCGATCCCGAGTACGAGCTGTTCCATCGCCAATGCCTGGCGCCGGGCTCGATCGTGTCGTTCGAAGTCGTCGGCGGCGAGGCCGAGTGCTTCCGCCTGCTGAACGCGCTGCAACTGATCAAGCTCGCCGTCAGCCTCGGCGGGACCGAATCGCTCGCATCGCATCCATCGACGATGACGCACTCGGACATCGCGCCCGACGATCAGCGCGCGATGGGGATCACCTCGTCGATGATCCGCCTGTCCGTCGGCATCGAACATCCCGAGGACCAGATCGCGGATCTCGCGCAAGCGCTCGACGCGATCTGAACGAACCCATTCCGCGCGCTCGAATCACCCGATCGTGAGCTTCAGGCCCGGCGTGGCAGCGACGCCGCCGCTCGCGCCCGGATCGAGTTCGAGGACTTGCAGGTACACCGCGACGCCGACCAGTGCGGCCTCGCACGGGATCGATCCGTTCAGCGTGACGCCGGCAGCCGGCAACGGGAATCCGACGGTGATCGTCGGCGCCACGAGCAGCGTCGGCCCCATCCCGAGCGGCATCGACGCGGGCAGGCCCGACGGCACGAGCAGCGCCGACGTCGTCGTGCCGGCCGAGTTCTGGACCGAGATCCCGATCGGCGCACACAGCGCCGGTCGCGCGGTCGCCGTCAGCTTCGGCACGCCGAGCGTGCCGGCGAAGCCGACGCCGTACGTCGTCGCGCGCGGCCCGATCGGATGCGCGACCATCGCCGAGATGATGTTGTCCGCGGCCGGCGGATGGCCGCTGAAGTTGGCGACGTTGACCGCGACGTCCGACGACGCGTTGATGCCGCCCGGCCGGCGCACGCGGAACAGCCAGCCTGCGATCGGGTCGAGCGCGTCGTCGAGCGCGAGCATGCCGTCGACGTCGGAGTGGACGAACACGCGCGGGTCGTTGGACGTGCTGAACGACGTGCCGACCGCGACGCCTTGATCGTCGAGATCCGCCGCGTGCGCGATCTTGTCGCCCGGCAGACGTCCGAGCACCTTGAACCCTGCGCCGTCGACCCACCGCCACGCGTCGCCGGTCCCGCCCGCGGCGAGCGTCCCGCC
>JAEUIB010000308.1 GCA_016795255.1 Planctomycetota bacterium | reverse complement strand
GGCAGCGCGGTCGACGTCGACGCGATCCTCGCCGCGCAACGCACGCATCGCGCTCCGCTCGTCGGCGTCGTCCACGCGGAAACGTCGACCGGCGTCCGCACCGATCTCGCCGCGCTGGGACGCGAGCTGCGCGCGCGCGACGCGCTGCTGGTCGTCGACGCGGTCACGTCGCTGGGCGCCATCGACCTGCGCGTCGACGAGTGGATGATCGACGCGTGCTCGAGCTGTTCGCAGAAAGGGCTCGGCGCGCCGTCGGGCCTGGCGCCGCTGACGGTGGGTCCGCGCGCGCTCGCGAAGATCAAAGCGCGCAAGACGGTGCCCGCGACGTTCTACCTCGATCTCGGATTGCTGCAGTCCTACGTCGGCTCCGAGCACAAGTACCACCACACCGCGTCGAGTCCGCTGTGGAACGCGTTGCGCACCGCGCTGCACCTCGTGTTCGAGGAAGGGCTCGACGCGCGCTTCGCCCGCCACACGCGCATCCACGCGCTGGCGCGCCAAGGCCTCGAAGCGCGCGGATTCACCTACGTCCCGGCTCCGGAGATCCGCCTCCCGCACCTGCAATGCGTCCGCCCCCCGGCCGGCGTCGACGAGAAAGCGCTGCGCGCCAAGCTGCTGCAACGCCATTCGATCGAGATCGGCGGCGGGCTCGGCCCGCTCGCCGGCCAGGTCGTCCGCATCGGATTGATGGGCGCGTCCGCGACCGAAACGAACGTCACCCTCCTGCTCGCCGCGCTCGATGAGTGCATACGGTAGACCGCAGCGGCTGACGATCGGCCGCTGCCTGCGCATCGGCATCCTGCTGGCGATCCTGGGCGGACTGTCCCAGATCCTCGCGCTGCTGCTCGCGATGACGAGCGCCGACCAGGGCTTGCAACCGCCGCCCGACGACGTCGCGCGCCTCGCGATCGACGCCGGCGGCTTGAAGCGCGTCGAGTTCCTGACCACCGACAAGATCCTGATCCGCGCCGAACAGCTCGGCGATTTCGCAACTCGGCCGGTCGTCATCGTCGGCCACGGCTTCCGCAAGTCGCGCCGGCAATGCGATGAAGTCGCCCGGACGCTGCTGCGCGAAGGCTTCGCCGTGCTGCTGTTCGACTTCCGCGCCAGCGGCGAGAGCACGGGCAAGTACTCGACGTTCGGCGCGACCGAGGGCGCGGACGTCGCGGCGGCGGTGTCGTACGTCGTCGACGTGCTCGCGATCCCGCCGGCGCGCTGCGCGTACGTCGGATTCTCGATGGGTGCCGCGGCGGCGCTGTTGCGGCCCGACGCGTTGACCGATCTCGCCGGTGTCGTCGCCGTCGCACCGTACGCCCGGCTCGACCATTCGATGTCGGCGCGCACGCTCCGCTTCACGTTGCTTCCGCTCGATCCGTGGTACCGGCCCGCGACGTGGGCGTTCCGCGAGTTGCTCGGGTTCGACGTCGCGAGCGTCGCTCCGATCGATCACGTCGCCGCCGTCGCGCCGACGCCGCTGTTGCTGCTCGGCGGCGACCGCGATTGGCGCGCGCCGCCGCAAGAGCTGTACGCGCTGTTCGACACGGCACGCGAACCGTGCGAGGTCGAGATCCTGAAGGGCCACGACCACGCGGCGCTCGAGCACTGGCCGGCCGACGCGGTCGATCGCATCGTCGCGTTCCTGCGCCGACGCATGGACGTCGAGGGCGGCGGATGATCCTCGCCGCGGTGTTCGCCAGCGTCGTCGCAGCGATCGCGGAATCCTCGTGCGCGGATTGCCATCCGGCGATCGTCGCGAGCTACGCGACGCACGGCATGGCGCGCGCGCTGGCGCCGATGACGCCGGAGATCGCGAAGGCACTGCACGGATCGAGCGTCGACGATCGCGCCGGCGGCTGGTCGTTCGGCCTCGAGGAGCGCGGCGGCCGCCTGACGTTCGTCGAGCGCGCGGACGGACCGAAGGGCTTCGACCCCCACCGCCTCGAGCGCGACGTCGTCGGCATCGTCGGCGCGGGGCTCATGGACCGCTCGTTCGTGCTCGAGCACGCCGACCGCTTGTTCTTCGCCCCCGCCGAATGGTCGACCGGCCACGGGCTGGTGCTCGCTCCGCACCAGGAGCTGAATCCGTCGTCGCGCCTCGGCTTCGCGCTCGCTCGCGATTGCCTCGATTGCCACACCGATCCGCTGCCGGAGGACGCGTTCCCGCGGCATCTGGCGCGCGGCATCGAGTTCCGCGGCATCGACTGTTCGGGCTGCCACGGCGACGCCACCGAGCACGTCGCCAGCGGTGGGAAGCGCGGTTCGATCCGCGACCTCGGCGCGCTCCCGCCGCTGCGTCAACACGACGTCTGCGCCCGCTGTCACCTGCAAGGCGACGCGCGCATCGAGCTGACACCCCCCGGCGCGCCGCCGTTCTCGCCCGGCGAAGCGCTGTTCGAGCGGCGTGCGACGCTGGTCACCGCGACTCGGACCGACGATTTCGGCTTCGTCAGCCAGTCCGAACGGCTCGCGGCGTCACGGTGCTTCATCGCGACGAACGGCGGCCTGACCTGCACGACGTGCCACGACCCGCACGCATCGTCGTTCGGACGAGGCACCGCCGCCTCCGACGCCGCCTGCGCGTCGTGCCACGCCGAAGCGAACCTGCCCGCGACTCCGGAGCATCGCGGCGAGACCGCGGCGAGCTGCACCGGATGCCACATGCGTCGCTCGGCGCCGCACGACCTACGACACGTCGCCGTCACCGACCATTGGATCCGCAAGCGACCGCCGCCGCCGGCGCCGCTCGCGACGCTCCGCGTGCACACCGCTGGCGAGGGCCCGCTCGCGCGCTTCCGTTGGCCCGGTGAGGCCGCGGGCGACTCGGCCGAGGACGCCGGCGCGATCGCGATGGCCGAGACGCACCTCGGTCGGATGCGCGACGCGGCGGCGCGGTTCGACGCGGTCGCCGACGTGGAGATCGCGACTCGCCTGGCGGGACTGTCGACGTTCCACTTCTATCGCGGACGCGCGTACGAAGGCGTCGCGCGGACCGACGACGCGATCTCCGCGTACCGCACGGCGATCGCGCTCGATCGAGATGCCGTCGAAGCTCACGTGAACCTCGGCTTGCTGCTCGCGCTGCGCAACGATCCCGAAGCCGTGACGATCCTCGAACGCGCGAGTCGCCTCGCACCGGACGCCGAGTCCCCGTGGCAGAACCGCGCCGTCGCGGCCGCGGTCGCGAAGGACCTCGCCGCCTACGAGACCGCGCTGCAGCAGGCGCTCGCGCGCAACCCCGACCTCGCGCCGCTGTGGCTCGAGATCGCGCGGATCGCGTTTTCCCGCAAGCGGTACGACGAAGCGGTCGAAGCCGCGTCCCGCGCGAAGGCGCTGCAGCCGCGATTGAAGAGCGTGTGGACGCGCCTCGGTCAGGCTCTCTACTTCGCCGGCGACGCCACGCGCGCGCGCGCCGCGTTCGA
>JAEUIB010000300.1 GCA_016795255.1 Planctomycetota bacterium | reverse complement strand
CGCGGCCCACACGCGCTTCCGTCCGATCCTGATGACGTCGCTGGCGTTCATCCTCGGTGTCGTGCCGCTCGTCTACGCGGAGGGCGCGTCGGCATCGAGTCGCCAAGCACTCGGCACCGCGGTGTTCGGCGGCATGATCGGCGTGACCGTGCTCGGTCTGCTGTTCACGCCGTTCCTGTTCGCGGTGTTCCAGTGGTTGTCCGAGCGTCGCACGCGCACCGTGCCGGCGACGGAGCCGCCGACCGGCTGACGAGGCACGAAACTCAACGAGCTGCGGCGTCGCGCCCGGTCGCGATCCATGCGCGGGCGCGCTCGACCGCGTCGCGCTCGAGCGCGGGAATCTCGGCGTCCAGCTCGAGGTCGAACGGCACGCCGAACGCGCCCTGCGCGCCGACGACGGCGAGCGCGCCCGCACGGAAGATCCGTGCCGCTTCGAAACGAGCTCGCAACTCCGCGCGTGCCTGCGGCGAGCCCAGCGCGGTCGCAGCGATCCACGGCGTCGGGTCGCTCGCGCAGCGCTGCAGGAATTCCACGCCGTCGACGATGCGTCGATCGACGGCCCGTCCGCGCAGCGCCCTACGAATCGCGCCGAACGGTCGCGCGTCGGTCAGCGCGAGCTCTTGCGGCGCGAACACCTCGAGCACGCCGCGCTCCGCCAACACCATGCAGGCGACGTCGAGCGCATCGGAACCGATCCGCGCGTAGTCGGCCGCGACGCTCGGTCGTTCGGCGAGCATGCGCTCGATGCGCGCCGGATCGACGATCAGCGGCTCGTCGCGGAGCAGCAGGCCGACGCCCGCGCGCCGCGTCCGCGGATGATCGGCGACGACGTAGACGTAGGGGAACACCGTCAGCGCCGCCGCGACGACCGGCACGAGGTCGTCGACGTCCACGTCGGCGAGGTCGTACCACTGGCACCACGTGCCGCCGGTCGCGAGGCGGGATCGTGCGAGCGCGAACGCTTCGACGGTGCCGGTCGTGGCCATGCGGCGTCCGACGCGCGGATCCGGCACGGCGACGACGACGTCGTACGGGCCACGGTCGATCGCGAGGAACTGCCGCTCTCCGCCGGTCGTCGGCGGATCGGAACCGGTCCAGCCGTGCGGCCGCGGGACTTCGAACTCGTCGTACGGCCGCAGCCAATGCAGCGTGCGCGAGCCGTGTTCGGATGCGGCACGCGCCGTGATCGTCGCCGCGGTCCCGATCACGAGGACGCGCTCGGCGGACCCGTGCAGCAACAGCGGCAGGTGCGCGAAGCGGCGCTCCTGATCGGTCGATCGCCCGAACGGCGAGCGGCCGTCGATCGCGATCAACGACCGTCGCGAAGCTTCGTCACGGACTTCGTACGCGACGCCGTCCGCGCCGCGGAAACAGCGCTCGGCCCTCACGGCGTCGGCCGGACTCGACGGCCCGAGCCCGGCCACGCTCGCGATCGCGACGACCGTCAGCGCCGCGGCGGCAACGACCGGGAACGGCCGCGCGCGCGCGACGACGACGAGCACCGCCGCGGCCGCGACCAGCGCGAGACCTCGCGCGCCGATCTGCGGCGACAGCCCCCACGCGACGATCGGAGCGAGTCCGACGAGCTGGAACGGCAGCGCGTGGATCGCCGAGCCGTCGCCGCGGACCCGCAGCAACGCCCCGAACGCAGCACCGCACAGCGCGGCCGCGGCGAGGGGCCAACCGATCGAAGCCGCATCGAGGACCGCGCCGTCGCGCAGCACGAACGGCTCGACGGGGAACATGCAGGTCGCCGCACACGCCGCCGCGACGATCAAGACCACGCGACTCGGCGAGCTCGACGTCGAACGGACGAAGCGCTGGATCGCCGCGGCGGCGAGCGCGGCGACGCCGAGGAACACGGCCTGCGGCAGGTTTCCGCGATCGACGCTCGACGTCCACGCGCGAGCTTCGACGAGCACGATCGCTCCGAGCGCGATCGCGGCGATCGTCGCGCCGGCGCCGAGGCGCGTCGGTCCCACGGCCACCGGTCCGCGGCCGACGAGCGACGCACCGGCCCACCCGACGAGCACGGCGACGATCTGCATCGCGTGGAGCACGCCGAGCGCGTCGTCGAGGATCCACGGCGCGGTGATCCAACCGACCCCGAGTGAGGCGAGCAACGCCGCGAGCGGCGGCCGACGCCCGTCGCCGACGACGACCGCGAGCAGCGCGCCGAGCGGCAACGCGGTCGGCGCCGCCGCACCGACGACGACGGCGGCGATCCACGGGTAGTACGGGATCGGCCATTCCCCACGCAGCCCGCGGGCGGCCAGCGCGCGCCAATCGTCGAGCAGCAACGCCCCGACGCAACTCGCGACGAGGGCGACGATCGTCCCACCGAGCAGCGTGCGGCGCCCGAGCTCGCGCGATCCGCGGCCGGCGACGATCGACGCGCCGATCGACAGCAGCACTCCGATGCACGAGAGCGCGACGCACTGCGCCGTGAACCGATCCACCGCCGGCTCCAGCACCGCGGCCGGCAATCCGTGCGTCACGAGCGCGAGCGCGAATCCCACCGCGCACGCGGCCCCGTGCGGACTCGACGACGACTCGGAAGGCGTCCCCATGGTCGGCAAGGTAGCGAGCGATCAACGGTGCAACGCCGTTCGACGCGGCGGCTCGTCGGAAAGAGCGGGAGGCCGCCGAAACGGCCCGGATCGTCGAATCGACGACGCACGCGCGGTTCGCAGCGAGCCCAGGCGTTCCCGGCCTCGGCCCTACCGACTGCCGGGCCGACCGCCGGGCCGACCGAACCGAGGGACCCTGAAACCGCCCCCGACCGGAAGCAGTCCCTTGGGTTCACGCCGAGCGCGACATATCGTCCGAACCGTGGGACCCCGTGCTGCCGACGGGCCGTTCCATGCGATCGCGGGTTCCTGCCGGGCCCGCCTCGCCGACTGCCGAGAGAGGTGACGGGGGAATCGTGTCCGTCTTGGAACGATCGCTACGGATCGGTCGGCCCACGAACCGACCGCGACCCACCGCGAGCCGTGTCGGCTCCGCGTTCGATGCGGTCCGTGGTCGCTCGACGGCCGCAGTCGCGACGACGGTCGCGCATGCGTGCCTGCTCGGCCTCGTGCTGTGCATGCCGCTCGTTCCCCACGGCGGTTCGATCTCGATCGCCAAGCATTGCGTCTTCCTCGCACTGGCGACGCTCGGCGCGACGGCGCTGTGGATCGCGGCGTGGCGCAACGCGGCCGGCCCACGACTCTCCACCGGAGTCGATCGCGCGTTGTTCGTCTACTTCGCGGCAGCCGTTCCCGCGGCGTGGTTCGCGCGCAACGGCGGAATCGCGATGTACACGCTCGGCTTGTTGTTGGCGCACGCGCTGACCTACGTGCTCACCGCGGGACTGCTGACCGGAGCCGCGGCCGTGCGCCGCGTCGCGCTCGCGGCACTCGGCGC
>JAEUIB010000239.1 GCA_016795255.1 Planctomycetota bacterium | reverse complement strand
CCGGCGACCACGTGAGGTTCGCGTAGAAGCCGCCGCGATCGCTGGTGCGATCCGCGGCCGCGACGTCGAACACTTGGGGCTCACCCTTGCCGGCCTGATCGCGCACGACGAGCTTGTATTCGCCGTCCGCGTCCGAGAACCACGCGATCTTCGCGCCGTCCGGCGACCACGCCGGCGAGCGATCGTGCGCGCCCGGCGAATCGGACAGGTTGCGCGCGTCGCCGAACTCGCGCGGCACGGTCAGGATCTCGCCGCGCGCTTCGAACACCACGCGCTTGCCGTTCGGCGCGATGCCGGCGCTGCGGATCGCGTCGCTGACGGTCGTCCAGCGCGGCAGCGCATCGGGGAAGTCGCCGAGCGCGCGGATCTGCAGCCGTCGCGGCGCGGCGCCGGGCGAGTCGATGACGTGCAGCGCTCCGGCTTGTTCGAACACGAGGCGCGTGCCGTCGGAGCCCATGTTGCGGATGTCGAAATCGGTGTACGTCGTGACCTGCTCGACGGCGTCCTTGCCCTTGGCGAGCTTCCACAGGTTCATGTGGTTGTCGCGATCGGACGCGAAGTACAGGTCGTCGCCGATCCAGCACGGCCACGCGTCGGACGCGTTGACGTGCGGCACTTCCTTGACGTCGTTGGTCGCGACGTCGAACACCCACACGCGCGTCAGTCGGCCGCCGCGGTAGCGCTTCCAACTGCGGAAGGCCTCACCGGTCGGCATGTACGCGATGCGTGAACCGTCCTGCGACAACTGCGCGTTGACGACGCGCGGGATCTTGTACGCCGTCGCCGGGCCGCCCGAGACCGGCACCGTGTACAGCTTCGGCGGCTGGCGACCGCCGGACGTCCGGGCGCTGGTGAAGACGACTCCCGAGCCGTCGCGGGTCCAATCCTGGACCGTGTCGCCGGCCGGATGCCACGTCAGGCGCTTCGGATCGCCGCCGGTCGCCGGGATGACGTAGACGTCCGGATTGCCGGCGTACTGGCCGGTGAACGCGATCCACTGGCCGTCCGGCGAGAAGCGCGGGTTGCTCTCGTCGCCGGTGCTGCTCGTCAGGCGCTTCGCCTCTCCGCCGGTCGCGCTCGCGATCCACAGGTCCTTCGCGTAGACGAAGACGACGCGGTCCCCGGCGATGTCGGGCTCTTGGAGCAGCAGGGTCTCCGGCGCCGATTGCGCGCGCGCGGTGGACGAGAGGGTCGCGAATCCGAGGAACACTGCGACGACGGACGCGAGTGCGTGCATGCCGATTCCTGCTTTCGAGGTCGTGCCGAGAGAGGGGGGAGGAGTCTAACGAACGAACGCATCGGGGCGTTGGGCACGGATTCGTCGACATCCGGTGCGGAAAGCCACTTGCACCGCCCCGGCAAAATCGGAATGTTCTTGGCCCATGAAGACGCTCCAGACGCAGCTCGTGACGAAACTCGCCGCTCTCGGACTCCTGATCCTGCTCGCGCCGACCGGGTGCTGGTACGCCGCCGCCGGTGGCGCCGCGGCGGCCGGAACCGGCGTCGCGTACATGCGCGGCGATCAGGAAGTGAACGTCCAGGCGACGCCGTCCCAGATCGTGCTGGCCGCCAAGGCCACGATGAAGGACATGGGGATGAAGTGGATCCAGGGTTCGTCGACGAGTCTCGACGGCCTTGCGACCGGCGTCACCGCGGACGACACGCAGGTTCGCGTCGTGGTCCACAGCCAGGGCGACGGCATCACGAACTTCGCCGTCCGCGTCGGCACGTTCGGCGACCAGGAGATGAGTCGCGCGATCCTCGACGGCATCCTCAATCGCCTGTAATCGTCCGTGATCCCGGGCTGCCCGGCGGCCTCCCCGGCGGACACCCGAGGCGGCTGACGAACTCCGCGGACCAGCGTTTCGACGACCGCGGAGGCCCAGCACACCCCGCGACCGCGGCATTCGCGCCACCCCCCGGAAGCCGGACCACGGCCGTCCGAGCCCGTTTCTTCTCGTGCGTTTCGCGAAGGTGCTCTGCTAGCATCCCCCCTCGTTCGGAGCGGCTGTGTCGTCGCTCATGTCAGGGGTGCGCGGGCCGCCGATCGTCTTTCGAGTCAGACGACCCACGAATCCTGTTCGAGAAAGTGGTCGCGCTCGTCGCGGCCCGGTTGTCTTGGAGTGGTTGTTCGAATGTCGAAGAAACTGTTCGTGGGTGGTTTGAGCTGGAGCACGACGGACGACGGTCTGCGTGCAGCGTTCGAGAAGTTCGGTCAGACGCTCGAGGCGAAGGTGATCATGGACCGCGAGACCGGACGCTCGCGCGGTTTCGGGTTCGTCACGTTCGCGGACGGTGCGGCGGCCGACAAGGCCATGAATGAGATGAACGGCAAGGAGCTCGACGGTCGCGCGATCCGCGTGAACGAAGCCGAAGAGCGTCGCGGTCCTCCGGGCGGCGGCGGCGGTGGCTTCGGTGGCGGCGGCGGTGGTCGCGGTCACGGTGGCGGCGGCGGTCGCGGCTTCGGCGGCGGCGGTGGTCGCGGCTTCGGTCGCGGCGATCGGATGTAAGTCGCCCCGGTCGGCAACGACCTGATCGAAGGGCGCGCGTCCGCGAGGATGCGCGCCCTTCGGCGTTGCAGGGGGTGGGCTAGGGACGAGAGG
>JAEUIB010000176.1 GCA_016795255.1 Planctomycetota bacterium | reverse complement strand
CGCCGACGAGCTGCTTCGCGCGCTCGGCGACCTTGGCGTAGAAGACGTGATCGCCGGTCGTCGTCGACACCGCGAGCAGATCGGGCCGCAGCGAGCGCAGCTTCGTTTCCCAGTCGGCGTCGGGCAGCAGCAGCACCTTCGACTCGTGGCCGGCGCGCTTCAGCGCTCCGGACAGGTACGCGATCCCGAGCATCTCCTGGGGCAGGAACTTCTGCAGGAAGACGACGCGCACGGCCCACCTCCGAGATCGCGCCGTCGTTGCGGCGCTGCAGGTGTCATTTCGGACGCTTCGGTCTCAAATCTACACCCGAGCGGGACGAAGTGGCAACCGAGTCGATCGCGCGATCTCGTGCGCGCGGGCCGCATGGGACATTCCGCCGCGCCGAGAGCTCGCGCGTTCCGGGTAATCTCCCGCGTTTTCGCCCCTGGCCCGAAGCACCATGCCTTCGATCACCCTGCTCGGTCCTCAACGACTGCGTCCGTCCGTCAACGTGACGCTGCGCTCGCTCGGCATCGACGGCCCGCTGGCGTCGATCACCGCGGGCTGGGAAGAGCGCGAAACCGAAGACGCCGAACTGCGCGACCACGTCGGCGGGCGCTGCTTCAACCTGCAACTGTGGGAGCGCTGCGAGCGGATCTTCGAACGCGACATCGAGCTGTTCAAAGGGTTCCGCAAGCGCAAGGACGCGCAGATCCGGTTGCGCGAGCTGTATCGCAAGCAGCTCCACCACGCGATGGACGCGGCGAAGGAGATGCTGGAGACGCCGGGCGACACGTCCTTGATGGAGCCCGAGCGCCAGGCGGCGTTCGACCGCGTGCGCGAGCTCGACCGCCATCACGCCGATCGCATGCTCGAGACCGAGCTCGAGTTCGAGCGCAAGTACACGCCGTCCGAGCGCGACATCGTCGTCGCGCATCGCGATCAGATCGCGCGGATCCTCGAGCACTGCGACGCGCTGCTCGTCGCCGGCGGCAACGTCGCCGTGCTGCTGAACCGCATGCGCCTGTTCGCCGCGCTCGAGCTCGCCGGCGTCAAGCCGATCGTCGCGTGGTCGGCCGGCGCGATGGTCATGTCGAGCGAGGTCGTGCTGTTCCAGGAAGACACGCCGCACGGCGCGGGCTACGCGGAGGTGCTGCAGCGCGGACTCGACGTCTGCCCCGACGTGATCCCGTTCCCGCACGCGCGCAAGCGCCTGCACCTGCACGATCCATTGCGCGTCCAGATGCTCGCGCGGCGGTTCCAACCGCGCCGGTGCGTGCCGATGGACGAATCCGATCGCATCGATTGGACCGGCGAGGCGTGGAAGTTCGCGCCGGGCACGCGCGCGCTCGACGCCGACGGACGCGTGACGAAGGTGAGAGCCGTGAAGAGCCGCCGGAGGCGCAAATGAGTCGCGCCATCCGCCAGCTCGCCGCGCGCAAGAACCTGACGCCGGGCTTGCTCGCGCAGTTCCTGCGCGAGCACGAGTTCCCGATCATCGAGGAGCACACGGCGACGTTCGCGTTCGTCGGCGAAGCCGAATCCGTCAGCTTGCGCCATTGGATCCACGGCTTGCCGGCGTCGCAGCCGTTCAAGCGGCTGATGGGTTCGCCGCTCTGGTACCACGTCATGGACGTGCCCGAGGGCTCGCGCATCGAATACAAGATCGAGGTCACGCATCGCGGGCAGTCGCGCTGGGTCATCGACCCGCTGAATCCGCATCAGGCGCGCGATCCGTACGGCGCGAACTCGGTGTTGCTCGGGCCGGGGTACGAGCATCCGACGTGGGCCGAAGCGGACAAGGAAGCGCGCACCGGCTCGATCGAGACGCACCGCATCGACAGCAAGCACCTCGAAGGCGGGCGCGAGTTCCGCGTCTACTTGCCGGCGCGGTTCCGAAGGCGCCGGCGCTATCCGCTGCTCGTCGTGCACGACGGCGACGACTACTTGCGGTTCTCGAACTTGCAGACGGTGCTCGACAACTTGATCCATCGGCTCGAGATCCCGTCGATGATCGTCGCGCTGACGAACCCCGTCGGGCGCCTGACCGAGTACGCGGCCGGCCGCGCGCACGCGGCGTTCGTCGCGAAGGAACTCGTGCCGTGGCTCGAGGACACGTACCCGCTGCTCGAGGATCCGGCGCAGCGCGGCCTCATGGGCGCGAGCTTCGGCGCGGTGCAGACGCTCGCGACGGCGCTGTACCACCCGGGCGTGTTCGGCAACCTGCTGCTGCAGTCGGGCTCGTTCGCGTTCTCGGACATCGGCAAGCATTGGCGCGGTCCCGCGTTCGAGCCGGTCGTGAAGTTCATGAACGGCTATCGCGCCGCGCCGAAGAAGCCGGCGACGCGCGCGTTCGTGAGCTGCGGCATGTACGAGTCGCTGATCTACGAGAACCGCTCGATGGTGCCGCTGTTCGAGCGCACGGGCATGAACGTGCGGTACGTCGAATCGCGCGACGGACACAACTGGGAGAACTGGCGCGACCGCCTGCGCGAGGGCTTGTCGTGGCTGTTCCCGGGCCCGTCGCTGCTCGTGTATGAATGACCGCCCCCGGCCAAGGCGAGCCGAAGGGGGACAGTCCCCCGTCGGCTCCGGTCGCTTCGCAACGGTCGTCCCACCGGAGGAATGAAGTGTCGAACGTCACGCGTCACATCGGTCTGTCGCTCGGTGCGGACATCTGCTGGCCGCTGTGCTTCGAGGAGATCCTGAAGCGGCTCGACTTGAAGGTGAAGCAGGGCGGCAACACCGTCACGTTCGACGTCAACCGCGTGACGATCGAACCGTTCGACCTCGCGCAGGACGTGAAGTACGACGTCGTGCTCGACCGCCTGACGCACTGGTATCACACGAGCCGCGAATGGGTGAAGAAGGCCGTGTTGATGAACGGCCTCTACGTGCTGAACACCCCGTGGACGATCCAGTCCATGGAGAAGCACCCGACCTACGTCGCGATGATGCGACTCGGCCTGCCGATCCCGAAGACGTGGCTCGTGCCGCCGAAGAGCTACGACCAGACGCCGGACCTGCAGCCGACGCTCGAGCGCTACGCGAAGCTGTTCGATCTCGGCGAAGTCGGCAAGAAGGTCGGCTACCCGCTGTTCATGAAGCCGTACGACGGCGGCGCGTGGCGCGGCGTCAGCAAGATCGACAACGAGTCGGCGCTGAAGGCCGCGTACGACATGTCCGGCAAGAACGTGATGCACCTGCAGAAGGCGGTCGCGCCGTTCGACCTGTTCGTGCGCGCGCTCGGCGTCGGTCCGCAGGTCCGCGTGATGAAGTACGACCCGGCGGCGCCGCTGCATGACCGCTACGTCGTCGCGAAGGAAGCGGAGTTCGTGTCGGCGAAGGAGCGCGAGCACCTCGCCGCGGTCTGCCTGACGATCAACGCGTTCTTCGGCTGGGACTTCAACTCGTGCGAGTCGCTGAAGAAGGGCGGCACGTTCCACCCGATCGACTTCGCGAACGCGTGCCCCGACTCGCAGGTCACGTCGCTGCACTACCACTTCCCGTGGCTCGTCAAGGCGAAGCTGCGCTGGGCGATCTACGCGGCGGCGACGAAACGCAAGTTCCGCCACGACCTCAATTGGGCGGCGTTCTTCAAGATCGCCGACGAGGAATCGAGCTTCGACGACAAGCTCGCGCAGTACGCGAAGCTCGCGGCGAAGCACTTCGAGACCGACAAGTTCGAGGAGTTCTGCGCGAAGCACCTGAAGCACCTCGACGAGGTCGCGCACGAGTTCTTCGCGACGCCAGCCGCGCGCGACGCGGTCCACAAGAAGGTCCAGGCGCTCTACCCGCAGCACGAGTGGGCGCAGTTCACGGACTTGTTCTTCGCCCGCATCCAGAAGTGGCGCGACGCGGAGAAGTGACCGTTCCGTAGGCGCCGCGTCGCCGGAGCGACCCAAGCCGACGACGGGGACAGACGCGCCTCCGTCCCCGTCATGGCCGTCGAGCTCGGGCGGGGACTGTCCCCGCGCCTGTCCCGGGGACTGTCCCCGCACCTGTCCCCCGACGCTGGGTCGGCTGCGTTACTGCGATGCGTCGCCGCGACCCCGCGGCGTTACCGCGCGCGCCACGAATCGGCCTCGATCGCGGCCAAACGCGCGGCACGGCCGTTGCCATAGGGAGAAGCGAGCACCGATCCCCCGGGTATCGCAGGGGGGAGCCTCGGATGGCGTGGTCACGGTCGTCGTGACCTCGGTCCGTGGCTCCTGTCCGGGGGGTCGGCGCTTGTTTTGCAGGGGAGCGCCGCTCGGAAGCGAAGGCCGTACCCGCAAGCGCTCAGCCCCGTCGCCGCCCGCCGCGAGACAACGATCCCGCGCGCGGGCGCCCGCGTCGACTCAGGGATTCGCCAGCGCCGCGCGGAACTTCTCGATCAACGCGCGTTGCTCGTCCGCGAAGGACGGCCAGCCGTTCACGACTGCGGGTCCGACTCGGGTCAAATCGAGAAGCTGCTGGGTGACCCCATTGGCTCGGTCCGCCGGCCAGGTCGGCAGCTTCTCGAACACCAACTCCTGCTTGTTCAAGCGCAGCAGCGCGCGCACCGCCGATTCCGAGCCACTGATCGCGACTGCGCGCAAGAGCGTATCGACGTCACCC
>JAEUIB010000193.1 GCA_016795255.1 Planctomycetota bacterium | reverse complement strand
GATCGCGTGGGCGCTCGTGCGGGTCACGGCCAGGACGGCGACCGCCTGATCCGTGCCTGATCCGTGCTGGATCCGTGCTGGATCAGTCGCGCAGCGCCTCGAGCACCGCGACGGTCGCACTGAGCCCGAGCCGATCGGCGCCGGCCTCGATCATCGCCAGCGCGGCCGCGAGATCGCGGATGCCGCCGGACGCCTTGACCTTGCACCGCGTGCCGACCGACGCGCGCATCAGTCGCACGTCGTCCAGCGTCGCGCCGCCCGTCGAGAACCCGGTCGACGTCTTCACGAACGCGGCGCCGGCCGCGACCGACGCCTCGCACGCGCGCACCTTCTCGTCGTTCGTCAGCAAGCAGGTCTCGAGGATGACCTTGACCGGCACGGCGCCCGCGGCGGCGACCACCGCGGCAATGTCGTCGCGGACGCGCGCATCGTCCCGGTCCTTCAGCGCACCGACGTCGAGCACCATGTCGACTTCGCGCGCGCCGGCCGCGACGACGCCCGCCGTCTCCTGCGCCTTCGCGCGCGAGTCCATCGCACCGAGCGGGAAGCCCACCACCGCGCAAGTCAGCACCGGCGAACCGGCGAGTCGCGCGGCGACGAACGGGACGTGCTTGCCGTTGACGCAGACCGACGCGCAGCGATACCGCAACGCCTCGTCGACGATCTTCGCGACCGCGTCCCGCGTCGCGTCGGCCTTCAGGATCGTGTGGTCGATCCGCGCCGCGAGCTCCGCGCGATTCACTTCACCGCATCCTTCAGCATGTTGCCGACCGAGCACTTCTCGCGCAGCGAGAGCACGATCTTCGCGTGCTTGTCGCCGCGCTTCTCGGGCGCGCTGACGGCCTTCGCGACCAATGGGATCGCCTCGGCGAGCAGCTTGCTGAAGCGCTTCGCCGCCTGCTGCGTCGTCTGCATCACTTCTTCGTGCGACAGCCGATGCGGCGAGATCCCGGCCGCCTTGTTCGCGACGCACGAGATGCCGCCGACTTTCATGCCCATTTGATTGGCGACGATCACTTCGGGCACCGTCGACATGCCGACCGCATCGGCGCCTAGCGTCGCCAGCATCTTGATCTCCGCCGGCGTCTCGTACGACGGGCCGCCGAGCGCGGCGTAGACGCCGCACTTCACGGGCACGCGCGCGGCGTCCGCGGCCTCGTAGAGCGCGGCGCGCACGAGCGGGTGGTAGGCGTTCGTCATGTCGGGGAACCGCGGCCCGAGCCGCGGATCCTTCGGCCCGCGCAGCGGGTTCGTGCCGAGCAGGTTGATGTGGTCCGTGATCACCATGAGGTCGCCCGGATCGAGCGCCGGAGCGATGCCGCCCGACGCGTTCGTGACCAGCAGGACCTTCACGCCGAGCAGGCCGAGGACGCGCGTCGGCAGCGTCACTTCTTCGAGGGCATGACCTTCGTAGTAGTGGACGCGTCCCGCGAGTACGGCGATCTCGACGCCGCGGAACGTGCAGAAGATCAGTTGTCCGGCATGCCCTTCGACGCGCGCCGGCGGGAAGTTCGGGATGCGCGCGTACGGCACGACGCGGGCCTTCTTCAGCAGCTTCGCGAAACCGCCGAGGCCGGAGCCCAGGATCAGACCGACCTGCGGCGCGCCGGCGATCTTCTTGACCGCGGCGTAGGCTTCTTGCGCCTCTTCGTAGACGTAGCTGCTCATGGTTGCTCCAGGATCGGTCGGACTCGCGCGACGGTCAGATCAGGATGCCCGCGACCGTCGCGGTGATGCAGGTGGTGAGGAAGCCCGCGAACATCGCCTTCACGCCGATTCGCGCCAAGTCGGACCGTCGACTCGGCGCCATCGCTCCGATGCCGCCGATCTGGATCGCGATGCTCGCGAAGTTCGCGAAGCCGCACAACGCGTAGCTCGCCATCGTGAACGAGCGCGGCGACAGCAGATCGCCCGACGTGCCGAGGTTGCGGTACGCGGTGAACTCGGTCAGCACGAGCTTCTCGCCGAGCAGCCGGCCGACGTCCTGCACGTCGCCGGACTCGATGCCCATCAGCCACGCGAGCGGCGCGAAGACCCAGCCGAACACCTTCGGCAGGCTGAGGTCCTCGAACACCGCGGCGCCGGTCCACGCATGCAGGTGATCGCCGCCCCACGCGAGCATCACGTCGAACATGTTCACGAGCGCGACGAACGCGAGCAGCATCGCGGCGACGTTCAGCACGAGCATCATGCCGTCGGACGCGCCGGTCGCCGCGGCGTCGACGACGTTCGACGCGTTCTTCTCGACGTGGATCGTCATCGTGTTCGCGGTCTTCGCGACCTCGGTCTCGGGCACGAGCAACTTCGCGACCACGAGTCCGGTCGGCGCCGCCATCGTCGACCCGGCCAGCAGGTGGCCCGCGATGTCCGGATTCACGTCGTTCAGCATGCCGACGTACGCGGCCATCACGCCGCCCGCGACGGTCGCGAACCCGCCGGTCATCACCGCCATGATCTCGGACTGCGTCATGTCCTTGATGAACGGCTTCACGAGCAGCGGCGCTTCGGTCTGCCCGACGAAGATGTTCGCCGCCGCCGACAGCGTCTCGGCGCCCGACGTCCTCATCGTCTTCTGCATGACCCACGCCACGCCCTTCACGACGAGCTGCAGCACGCCGAGGTGGTAGAGCAGGCTCATCAGCGCGGCGAAGAAGATGATCGTCGGCAGGATGTGGAACAGGAAGATCACGCCCATCGACTTGCCTTCGCCGCTCTTGTCGGCGAGGACCGGTCCGAGCAGGAAGCCGATGCCGGCGTCGGCGAACCCGAGCAGGCTCGTGATCGCCGAGTTCGCCGCGGCGAAGAACGCGCGGCCGGGTTCGGTCTTCAGGATCAGCAGCGCGAACGTGATCTGCAGCGCGAGCCCGTAGCCGACGATGCGCCACGCGACGGCGCGCCGATTCGTCGACAGCGCCCAGCACAGGCCGAGCAGAACGATCAGACCGAACACGCCGCGCGCCTTCAGCGTCCAGTCCACTCAGAGCCTCCAGCGCTGCCCCGGAATGCGCTCGAGGACGAGCGGCCCGGGGAACGTGCGTCGCTTCGAGATCGAGATGGCTTGGGTCAGCGTGTCCTTCACGGCGTCGAGTCGCGCCGCGTCGTCGAAGTGGGCCTCGACCCACGGTTCGCCTTTGGCGATCGGGTCGCCGACCTTCTTCGACAGCACGAGGCCGACGCCCGGCAGCACGCGGTCGTTCTGCGCTTCGCGGCCGGCGCCGAGCTTCGTCGCGACGATGCCGAGCGCGCGGCAATCGAAGCCGCGGACGAACCCGGGCTCTTCGGCGACGAACCGCTGCGTGTGCTTCGCGCGCGGCAGTCTGCCGGGATCGTCGAGCACGCCGACGTCGCCGCCCTGCGCTTCGACGATCCGTCGGAACGCCGCCAGCGCGCTGCCGTCCGACAGCGCGGCGGCGATCTTGCGCCGCCCCGCATCCAGATCGGGCGCGGCGCCGCACAGCACGAGCATCTCGCCGCCCTGTTCGATCACGAGTCCGACGACGTCGTCGGGGCCTTGTCCCTTCAGCACGTCGATCGACTCCGCGATCTCGAGCGCATTGCCGATCGTGCGTCCGAGCGGCTGACTCATGTCGGTCAGCAGCGCGACGCTCTTCAAGCCGAGACGCTCCGCGGTGTTGATCAACGACAGCGCGAGGTTGCGCGCGTCATCGCGCCCCGACAGGAACGCGCCGCCGCCGCATTTGACGTCCAGCACGAGGCCGTCGAGTCCTTCGGCGGCCTTCTTCGACAGGATGCTCGCCGTGATCAGCGGGATCGACGCGACGGTCGCCGTCGCATCGCGCAGCCGGTAGAGCCTGCGGTCCGCCGGAGCGAGGTCATCGGTCGCCGCGCCGAACGCGCCGCCGAGTCGCTTCGTCTGCGCGATCAACGCGTCGAGCGCGAGGTCGGTGCGGAAGCGCGGGATCGATTCGAGTTTGTCGAGCGTGCCGCCGGTGTGGCCGAGCGCGCGACCCGAGATCATCGGCACCTGTCCGCCGCACGCGGCGACCGCGGGCAAGAGCGGCAGCGAGATCTTGTCGCCGACGCCGCCGGTCGAGTGCTTGTCGACGCGCGATCCCGGCACGCCGCTCCACTCGAGCGTGCGACCCGACGCGATCATCGCCTGCGTCAGCGTCGTCGTCTCTTCGGTCGTCATGCCGCGCCAACAGACGGCCATCAGCCACGCGCCGATCTGCGCGTCCTCGATGGAGCCGTCGGTCACGCCCGCGACGAAGGCGCGAATGTCCGCATCGGACAGCGCCTTGCCGGCCTTCTTCGCTTCGATCCAATCACGCATCGCCATGCGGGGCGGGAGTCTACCGGCCGACTTCGCGCCGCGAGCGCGCCGAACCCGAGGATCCGGCGCGCTCGCGGCGAGGCTTCTGCGGCTCGCGACCCTCGGTCACGGCACGTTGACGTAGATCAGGTGATCGGTCGGCCGCGTGCTGCCCAGGATCGGGAACGGATACGGCCCGTTGATCGGCGCCGTGTAGTTGTCGGCGATGTCGACGAACCCGTCGACGACCACCGGGATCGGCAGCAGCGGCTGCAGACCACCGTCGGTCGAGCCGCCGTAGTAGATCGCGACGAAATCGCCCTGGCACGGCGTCTGACGCAGGAACAAGCCCTCTTCGACCCAGGCCGACTCGACGCCCGGGTACTGGTTCGGGTTGGTCCAGAAGCCGATGCTCGTCGACGTCATGTGGAACCACGGCAGGGTCGGGAACGACAGCGCCAACGACTGGAAGTTGCCGCCCTGACCCACGGCGTTGACGCACGAGGTCTTGCCGGCGATCTGCCGGAAGTTGTGCTGCTGCGGCGTGGTCGAGAAGTTGCAGAGGCACGCCGCGCCGAAGTTGTTCATGAAGCCGCTGACGAGACGGTCCTCGACGACGCAAGCCAGCGTCGACGCCGGGACGTCGCGCGTCGCTTCGGCGAACAGGTTGCCCGCCGGCGCGAACTGGTTCGCCGGGATGAAGAACTGCGCGGTGCTGTGCGGCGCCACGATCGCGTAGCCGCGCGTCGGGTGGAACGCGCCGGGCTTGTCCGACAACGCGGGGTTGTGGATGAAGAAGTCGTTCGCGTGATACAGCACGAGCGCGTTGCGCGGCGGCGTGCCGGTGCAGCCGCCGGACCAATCCATGTAGCCGTAGAAGAACGCGGTCGGATGCGGGCCGAACGGCGCGATGCAGTTCGGGATCGGCGGCAGCGGCGGGATGCCGAGGGTCGCGACCTTGAGGTCCGCCTTCGCGGCGAAGCGCCAGACCTGCTCGACGGCGCCGCTCGTTTGGACCTCTTGCCACGTGCGCGTGTAGTCGAGCGTCATCGAGCCGCTCAGCAGCATCTGGTTCGTGCCGACGTCGCGCACGAACACGTTGGCCTGGTACTGGCCACAGCGGACCAGCGCCGGGGTCGAGACGTCGACGACCAGATTGGCCTGCTGGGACGGAACGCAGTTGTTCCACACGATGCCGAGACCCGGCATCTGCTGACCGAAGAACCCGGGCAGGTTCGCGTTCGTCAATTGGCAGCACGCACCGAGATCGAGACCGTCCGGACCGCATTGCGCGAGTCCGGAGGGGGCGATCGCGATGGACAGAAGGACGCCGGCCAGCGAGCCGAAACGGCTCGCCGTGAAGGACGATGACATGGCGTGACTCCTCGAAAAGACCCCGCGTCGGGGTCACCGAACGGACGGCGACAGGGGGGCACCTGTCCGCGTCCCTGAACGAGGGCACGGTAACCGCGGGTACGGAGCGACGCGAGGACCCGGCGGCGGCCGGTCCAGCGACCGACCCCACCCACGCGCACGGCCTGCGGTGGCCGGTCGGCGGCGGAGCGTCGGCCCTTCCCGCGCGGCGTCCGCGTTGGCACGATCCCGCGTCATGAACGCTCTCGCTCGTCTCGTCGTCTCGTCGGTGTTGGCGCTCGTCGCGCCGTCGTGTGGTCTCTTGCCGCGACCGCTCGGTTGCGCCGAGAAGACCGGCTGCGTCGTCTACCAGACCGACTTCGACACGATGGACGGCGCCGTCGCGTCGATGAAGGGCGTCGCGCGAGCCGTCGACGCGCGCCTCGACCTGCTCGACCTGACCCATCGGATTCCGCCGTTCGACGTCTGGACGGCGTCGCTGCGATTGCGCCAGACGGTGCCGTACTGGCCGAACGACGTGGTGTTCGTGTCGGTCGTCGATCCGGGAGTCGGCACCGATCGCCTGCCCATCGTCGCGGTCGACCACGTCGGCCACCGCATCGTGACTCCGGACAACGGCACGCTGACGTTCCTCGCGCGCGAGGTCGGCCTCGGCGCCGCCTACGCGATCGACGTCGAGCGCTTCCACCGCCCCGGCGCCGACGTCACGGCGACCTTCCACGGGCGCGACGTGTTCTCGTACGTCGCCGCGCTGCTCGCCGCCGGCGAGATCGAAGCGGCGGACGTCGGTGATCCGATCGCGATCGAGCGGCTCGTGATGCTCGACGTGCCGGAGCCGGTGTTCGACGAATCGGGGCCGACGCGCGCTCTGCGCGGCATCGTCGAAGTCATCGACGAACCGTACGGCAACGTGTGGACGAATCTGCCGACCGCGTTCGTCCGCGGCGCGGGCATCACGAACGCCTCGACGCTGAAGGTCGAGGTCGCGACCGGCGACGCTGCGAACCCTCGCGTCGTGTTCGCGGGGGAGGTTCCGTTCTGCGCGAAGTTCGGCGACGTTCCCACGGGCCAACCGCTCGCGTACCTGAACAGCCTCGATCGCATCGCGTTCGCGCTGAACATGGGCGACTTCGCGCGCAAGCACGGCATCGGCGCGGGCTCGGCGTGGCGCGTCCACGTCGAGGTCGTGAATCCGCGCTGACCCCGAGGGCGCAACGCCGCGTCGGCGAGTTGGGGTCTGTCCCCTTTTGCGTT
>JAEUIB010000170.1 GCA_016795255.1 Planctomycetota bacterium | reverse complement strand
GCGTCCGAGATCACGAAGGTCGGCATGTTCATCGCCGCGCGGACGAAGTGGATGCCGTGGCTCGTCGGCGTCGCGCTGGTCGTCAACGTCGGCGTCAACCTCGTGCTGATCCCGCGCATCGGGTTGCTCGGCGCGGGCTGGGCCGCGTTCGCGGCGTACTTCGTCCTCGCGCTGATCGCCGGCATCGTCGGCCAGCGCCTGTTCGCGGTCCGCTACGAGTGGTCGCGGATCGCGCGCGTGTTGCTCGCAGTCGCGGTTTGTTTCGCGGTCGGCTGGTGGTTGCCGGTCGACGTCAGTCCGAGCGTCGGCGATCGGCTGCTGAACGTGCTTCTGCGCGGCACGGCCGTCGTGATCGTGTTCCCCGCGGTGCTGTTCGCGACGCGGTTCTTCACCCGAGGAGAGTTGGACTTCCTGCGGCGACTGGCCCCGCCCACGTGAGCGCGGCGAGTTCGAGTTCGCTCGAGTCGACGACGCGCGGTGGCTTCGGATCGGAGCGCAGGTACGCCTTCGGGAACGGGCGGAAGCGGCGGAAGTAGACGGTCTCGCTCGGCGCGAGCTCGTGCGTCGTGATCCCGCGATTCGCCGCCGCCTCCGCGAACGCGCGGGCGGCGCGGTCGTACGCCGGACCGTGGCGTAGCGTGGACCCCGAGCCGTCGAACGCCGGATGGATGTGCATCAGTTCGTGCATGACGACCTCGGCCTGCGCGGCGTGCGCCAGCGTCAGGAAGCGCGGCAACGTGAACGAGATCACGTAGCGCATCTCCCGTCCCTCGTGCGTGATGCGCGGCAGCTCGAAGCGACCGTCGCCGGAGCAGCGCGTCCGACTGTCGCGGAACGTCGTGAAGTGGCACGCGGCATGCCGCCCGTACGGTCCTGACTTGCCGAGCACACCGACGACCAGCAGCCGGTCGGGTTCGACGTAGTCGCGAAACGGCTCGATCGACGCGAAGCGCGCGACGAGGCAGGACAGCCGATCGGTCAGCACCGGCGAGGTCATTTCGGTCGGGGACGACATCGCGGCGGATTGTATTCTCCGCGCCTTCGTTCGGTGGCAGGGCCCGTCGACGGTCAACTCGAGGTGGCGGATGCGTGTGCGTGGATTGCGCGGGATCGTGATCGGCTTGCTGCTCGCGACCGGCGCGTGCAGCAGCAGCGAGGACAAGCGCGAAGGCATCGACCTGTTCCCGCTCTATCGCGACGTGTCCGACGGGACCAGCGGCGAGCGCTCGGTGCTGTTCCCGCTGTCGAACGCCGAATGGGACGACGAGCTGCAGGTTTCGCGCTCGTGGATCTTCCCGTTCTACGTGCGTTGGCACGGCGGCACGGAAGAGGAAGGCCTGTTCGTCCCGATGCTGCCGCTCTACATGCATCGGCGCTCGCCGGACATGGAGACGACGCAGTACGTCCCGGTCTGGGGCCGCACGACCGAGGGCGGCGTCGAACGGACGAACGTGCTGCTGTTCCTGTTCGAGTGGGCGCGCGAGCAGCGCTCGGGCGAACTCGAAGCGTCGTCGGTGTTCCCGCTCTACCAGTGGGAGAAGGGCGGCGCCGGGCAGCGCTTCTCGCTGTTGCGCGCCGGCGAGATGTTCATGACCGGCCCGATCGTGTCGCTGCTCGACGTCGACACGCGCGTGCCGTCGTTCCGCGCGAACGCCGACGAGCCCGGCCTGAAGATCGACGTGCTGCACGCGGTCGGCAAGCTCGTGCAACTGTTCCATTGGGGCGATGCGGGCTCGTACACCGAGACGCGCCTGCTGACGATCTTCGCGTCGGAGCCGCTGTCGTTGTTCCACCGCAAGGTGCCGCACGACGGCGCGCCGGGCGCCCTCGAGCGACGGACCGTGTTCTTCCCGTTCTATTGGGACACCGACGACGGCGTCGAACGGACCTGGCGCCTGTGGCCGTTCTACGCGACGACGGAGTCCTCGACCGGTTCGAATTGGTCGATCGTCTCCGGCGCGTTCGGCATGGCCCACGAGGGTGAGAAGCGCACGTTGAAGCTGTTCTGGATCCCGATCGAATTGGGTGGGTCGGCGGCCCCGGAGTCGACCACGAGCAGCCCGTGATCTCGACGGCGCTGGGCCGTTCCTGAGTCGAAGTTCACGATTCTGTGATGGCCGCGGCCGACTGCGAACCGCGCAGGCTTCGTGTCTGCAGGATCCGGTCGCTCCGCGACCGGAGGGACTCACCGACTCTTTCCATCGAGTTGAGTTGAGTTGAGTCGCCGATTCTCCTCGCCTGCGCCTCTCGCTCGGCCTCGCGGCATCGCCGAATCGTGAACATCGATCTGGGCCGTCGATCGGTCCGACTCGGTCGGCGTGATCCGCGCATTTTCGTGACAGTGGGCCCCCGCCGTCTCGCGCATGGCGCTGGCGAGGACAGGCCCTCACCCCGTCCGCTGGGGTCGACTTGCCCGAGGGCCGACACAGCCCATGAACCGAATCGTCGTCGTCGCCGCGGTGCTCGCCGCCGTGGTCCCCAGTCTGTTCGCGGCCCAGGTCCGCCCGGTGTTCGAGGTGAATCGAGGGCAGACCGACGCGGCCGTGCGAGCGCTGGCTCGATCCGGCCGCGACACGTTGCTCGTCACCGAGGCGGCCGCACTCCTCGTGCGGCGAGGCGCGGACGGCGCGGAAGCCACGCTGCGCGTCGGGTTCCCCGACGCGTCGTCGCCGCGGGTCGAGCTCGGCCGCGCGCTGCCATCGACGTCCCATTACCTGCGCGGGCGTGACCCGTCGGAGTGGATCACCGGCGTCCCGCACGTCGCCGACGTGCACGTCCGTGGTGTCGGGACCGGCGTCGATGCTCGGTTCCACGCGGATCGAGGCGCGTTCGAGCTCGACCTCGATCTCGCGCCCGGCGTCGTGCGCGCGCGGATCGCGTTCGACGCCGCGACGTGTTCGTTGCGCGACGACGGATCGGTCGCGGTCGCCGTCGACGGCGCGGTGTTCGACGTCACGGCGCCGCGCGCCTGGCAGGACGCGGCGACGGGGCGGCGCGACGTCGCCGTTCGCTACGTCGTCGAGTCCGCGACGACGCTCGTCGTCGAAGTCGATGGGGCCGATCCGATGCTCGCCGTCCGCGTCGACCCGGTGCTCGGCGCGGTGACGTACCTCGGAGGCAGCGCGCCCGATTTCGCGCGAGCGATCGCCGTGCATCCGTCCGGCGACGTCCTCGTCGCCGGCTCGACGCAGAGCGTCGACTTCCCGCTCGCCGCGGCGCTCGACGGAGTGCGCGACGGTGGCTCCGACGCGTTCGTCGCGCGGCTCGATCCCGACACGCTCGCGCCGGTGTTCCTGACCTTCCTCGGCGGATCGAGCGCGACGACCGTGGAAGGCGCGTACGGCATCGGCTCCGCGTCGTCGGGAGCGATCGTCGTCGCCGG
>JAEUIB010000158.1 GCA_016795255.1 Planctomycetota bacterium | reverse complement strand
TTTGTTGAAGCGGTCGCCGGCGTCGAAGAACGTGTTGCCCCAACGCGTCGTCGCGAACGCGCCGTACTTCGTCGAGAACCCGAACGAATACCCGATGAGCGGGATCGGGCTCTGGTTGCCCGTGCGGATCGTGAAGTACGGAGCCGTCAGCAGCGGCACGTCGCCGAGCATGAAGCGGTTGCCGTAGCCCGTCGCGCGCCCGCCGTACTCGTTGGCCTTCTGTTCGAAGACCAGACGATCCATCTGGATCTCGTAGCCGGGCTTGCCGAGCGTCGACGTCGTGAACCGCGCGTTCTCCGCTTCGTAGAGACCATCGGCGACGCCGCGGATCTCGGCCGCTCGGATGACGATCGGTGTCGGCGGGTTCTTCGGGTCGAACGGGTCGGGCTTCTCTTTCTTCTCCTTCGAGCGCACGTCGGTGAACGACGCCGATTGCAGGTCGGTGCGGATCTCGCCACCGACGATCACGCGGCGGTTCTCGATGACGTTCAGATAGACCTTCTCGGCCTGGAAGATCGTCCGACCCTCCATCGAGAGGTAGACGTCGCCGTCCGCGAAGATCTCACGGACCTTGCCGGCGGAACCGGGAACGAGGAACGACGACATCTCGGTCGTCGCGTCACCGTTCTGCGTCTTCGTCTCGCGCGGCAACTCGACCGCGTACGGAAAGCCGTCCTTGCCCTCGGGCAGGTTCGACTTGCCTTGTTGGTCGTCGTCGAACCAGATCAGGATGTTCTGCGCGATGAGGCGCATGTCGCCGTAGACGATCTCGGCGCCGCCGGCGATCGCCATGACGCGCACCGTGTCCTCGGATTCGGGATCGCCCTCGCGCAGGTTGAACAATTGGCCGGCGACGTTGTTCACGTACAGCTCGGGCGGCGGGGGCGGGGTCGCGGGGACGTGTGCCTCGAGTCCCGTGATGCCCGATCCCGCGTCCTGACCGGCACACGGCCGAACGCACGCCAGCGCCATCAGCGCCGACAGCGCAGACGCCGGGATCCACCGCAGCCGTCGACTCGTCGTACCGCTCAAACCCACCCGCCCCTCGAACTCACGGCTTCGCTTTCTTCGAGACCTTCTCGTACTCGCCCGGCCCCGTGCTGACGTCCTTCGAGTCGAGCCAGATCTTCACGCTCGTCCCGTCGTACCGCACGAAGTCGTCCGGACCGTCCATCTCCGCCCAGCACAACGGCGCGGGCGCACGCAATTCGATGAAGTTGCCGCTGCTGCTGTTCGGCAGCCACTCGGCGATGTCGCCGCCGGCGCGCAGCGGTCGATCGCCGGCCTGCTCGATCGAGACGCGGCCCTCGGCGAGGATCCGCTCGATCACCGGCGCGGGACCGTCGAGATCGGTCGCGTCGGCGCCGTCTTCGCGCTTCGCGAACAGCACCGTGAGCTTGTCGCAGTGCATCGCGCGATCCTCGATGCCGGCCTGCTCGAACGTGACGACGACGTTCTGGCGCAACACGAGTCGATCGTCGGCGAAGCGCACCGGTCCCGCGGACCGAGCGAGCATCGACCGGATCTCCGTGTCGACGTCCTGCGGATCGACCGGCTGCTTGATCACGACCGAGCCGCGATCCGGGCATTCGAGCGTCTTCGAATCCTGGTGCAGGATCACGACGTTGCCGCCGACGCCGAGCTGCTCTTGCACCTTGACCTTCGCATCGTTGGCCGAGCGCAGCACGAGCGCGTCCTCGTCGTCGTTGCCGTACACGGTCGCGAGCGCCGTGCTCTGGTCGAACACGAGACGATGACCGGTCGCGACGAGGCCTTCGGCGGGATTCGCGTAACGCGCTCTGCCGGTCGCTTCGAGCACGAGGGTCTCGGGGGTCTCGCCGGTCGCCTCGTCCTTGTTCGGGAGTCGCACGACGAGGTGATCGGAATCGAGAGTTCCGGGCTCGGCCGCGGCGTCGTTCGACGCCTTCGCGTCGGCGTCTCCCTCGCCATCGTCGACGACGAGGAGGTCGTTCGGAACGACCGCGTGCACCGAGCCATCGGCCTCGAGCACGTTGGTCTTCGGATCGAATTCGATGCGGCGCGCGCTGATCTCGTTGCCGACGCGCTCTTCGTCGGCCAGCGTCACGCGCGCGAGCGGCCCGGCCGCCGCGGCGAGGATCGTGACCTTCTGCGACTCGTCCTCGAGGATCTGCAGCTCGACCGTTTCGCCGTTACCGTCGACGTTCTTCAGCGGACTCTTGAACGAGACCGAGCCGACCGCGGTGACCTTCGTCCCGCCCGAGCCCTGGCCGGGCGCGTCGATCGTCAGCGAGCGCGCGGCGTCCATCGTCAACGAACGCTGACCGTTCTCGTCGACGGTGAGCTCGTTCTTGCCCGTGAACGTCGCGCGGACCGGCGCGCCTTCCTGCGCCGGCGGCGAGATGACCGCGACGCAATCGACACCGACGACGACGACCTTCCGCTCGACGCCGGCCGACGCTTCGGGCGTCAGATCGATGCGCGGGTTCGGTCGCAGCTCGATGTCGAAGTCCGACGGATCGGCCGCACCCGCCTTCGGTCGCACGGTGACGTCGTCGGCCGTGAAGGAGCCTTGCGCGAACTCGCCGCGCGCGCGCAGGCGCGAGTTCAGGCGCTCGAGCTCCATCTGCTCCGCGCCTTCGTCGTCCGTCTTGCGCACGACGAACACGTCGATCTCTTCACCGTCGATGCGGAAGCTGCGCTCCGCGGTCGACTGGATCGCGAGGTACGCGGCATCGCGCAGCAGGATCTTCATCCGCTCGGGAGCGTCCTCGGTCTCGCGCTCCTGCGGCTCGACGCGGATCAGCGTCTTCGCGGCCGCGTTCAGCAGATCTTGCTTCGCGTCGGTGGCGTTCGGATCGGCGCCCGGCGCACCGAACCGAGCGTTCTCGATCCGAGCGTCGTTCTTCAGCACGAGCACGTCACCGAGGTCGACCTTCTCCATCGACAAGACTTCGGCGATGAACGTCCCGCGCGCGTCGTCGAGCCGTGCGGCGCGATCGCGCGTGCCGGTCGCGACCACTTTCGTGATGCGCGTGCCGCCGCCTTCGGAATCCGCGTCGTCGGTCGCCGGCGCGGAGTTGTCGAGCGTGATCTCGAGCACGGAGCAGAGGAGCTTCGTGGCTTCCTGCGATCCGACGACGTCGTCGCGGAACGTCAGCACGCCGCTCTTCAGCGAGGGCTTGTCGGTCTCGCTGCGCGCGCTGTCGTCGATCGCCGCCTCGGACGGCGCGTAGTCGAACGGACCGGCGCACGTGATGCGGCGCAGCACCGCATCGGCGGCGGCGTCCTCGTTCGCGGTCGGATCCGAGCTCGGCAAGCGGAACGCCGAACCCTCGACGACGACGTTGCGCTCGAACGAGAACGAACCGCCGCGCGCCTTCGAGTAGCGCAGCCCGTCGCCCTCGATGTGCATGCCTTCCTGATCGATGAACGCGCGCCGCGGCACGGAGGTGGTCATCGTCAGACCGTCGATCTGCATCTCGTC
>JAEUIB010000143.1 GCA_016795255.1 Planctomycetota bacterium | reverse complement strand
GCCGCGTTCTCGCGCGGCCTGGATCAGCCGTGCGTACAGCGATGCGCTGCATCCCGGCGGCACGCTGCCGGACAGCACGAGGACATCGGCGCGCGCGAGTTCGCGTCGAGCCTTCGCCTCCAGCGCATCGACCTCGTCGCGCGTGACCTTCGCGCCGTCCTCGACGACGAGGACCGGGTTCGCGCCATCGGCGTCGAGGAAGCAGAACGTCCGCCGCGTCTCCGCGCCGGTCCGCACCAACGCTCCGCGAACACCGCGCGTCGCGAGTCCTCGCGTGAACGCGCGGCCGCGCTCGCCGCCGGCGAAGCCGACCAGCGTCGACTCGGCGCCCTCCAGCGCCACGACGTGCGCGGCGTTCGCCGCTTTGCCGCCGGCGAACGCCTGCGACCGCGACGCGCGGGCGCCCCCGAGCGGGCAGAAGCCGTTCGTCCGGAAGACCTCGTCGATCGCGCTGTTGGGCCCGACGACGAGCACGCGCGGGTGCGCTGCGGCCTTTCGTCGCGATTTCGCCGGTTTGACCCTCTGCAAGTCGTGGCGTACTCTGGCGCGCCGTTTCGGCATGACATGCAACCTCGGACTGGGACGTAGGAGCGCGCGCCATGGTGAAGTTCAGCGACGGAAAGAAGAAGCACCTGAAGGCTCTTTCGAACGCGCAAGGCGTCATCGCCGCCGCGGCGATGGACCAGCGCGGGTCGCTGAAGAAGTCGCTGGCGAAGGAGAAGGGCGTCGCCGACGACCAGATCACCGACGCGATGATGTCCGAGTTCAAGGCCATCGTGTCGAAGGTGCTGACCCCGCACGCGAGCGCGATCCTGCTCGATCCGGAATGGGGCCTGCCGGCGGCGAAGGCGCGCGCGAAGAACGCCGGCCTGATCCTGTCGTACGAGGAAACCGGCTACGACCAGAGCGGCCCGGGCCGCCTGCCGCGTCTGCTGCGCAATTGGACGGTGCGCGACCACGTCGCCAACGGCGCGAACGCGGTGAAGATCCTCCTCTACTACTCGCCGTTCGACGACAAGAAGGTCAACGAGTTCAAGCACGCGTGGGTCGAGCGCATCGGCGTCGAGTGCGCGTTCCACGACATCCCGTACTTCCTCGAGTTCGTCGGCTACGACCCGAAGGGCGGCGACGAAAAGGGCGCGGCGTTCGCGAAGCAGAAGCCGGACATCGTCCTCGGCTCGATCAAGGAGTTCACGCAGGACAAGTACCACGTCGACGTGCTGAAGGTCGAAGTGCCGATCAACCCGGCGTTCGTCCAGGGCGGCCGCGGCTGCAAGGGCGAGTCGGTCTACTCGAAGCAGGAAGCGCTCGACCACTTCAAGCGCTCGTCGGACGCCGCGACGCGGCCGTTCATCTACTTGTCGGCCGGCGTCGACGACGACGTGTTCCGCGAGAACCTCGAGTACGCGATCGACGCGAAGACGCGCTGGAACGGCGTGCTGTGCGGCCGCGCGACGTGGAAGGGCGGCATCCCGGTCTACGCGAAGGAAGGCGCCGCGGCGTTCGAAGCGTGGCTGCAGGACCGCGGCGTGAAGAACATCCAGGCGCTGAACACGCTGCTCGCGAAGGCGAACTCGTGGGAGTCGTTCGCGAAGTGACGCGCGGAGCGCCCCGGCACGTCGAGGTCGCACGGAAGCACGGTGCGGCCTCACGACGAGGCAGCAAGGCCTCCCCGCCTGCGCCAAGGACGCGAACGCAAGACGGGGACAGACGCGCCTCCGTACCCCTCCGCGCGAGTCCCGGAGGCGAGGCGCCGCTGGCGCCGCGACCGGGACGCTGGCGCGTCGGTCCCCGTCTTGCGTTCGCCTCCATGGCGC
>JAEUIB010000111.1 GCA_016795255.1 Planctomycetota bacterium | reverse complement strand
ATGTGCCCCTGACCGGACGCCGTTGCCGGCGGCTAACGCGTCCGGTTGATGTCTTGGCTGGCGAGCGAGTTACGGCGACACCCGGACGAAGTAGCCGGCGGCTACTTCGTCCGGCTAGCCGGACAAGATCGCCGGCGGCTGTTTTGTCCGGCTCGTTCCACCCCTTCGCCGGAGCCCCCAGTGCCTCCGGTGCCACCGGGTCCCGCACCGCCGTCACCGTTTTCCAGAGTCCCGTTCACGTTCACGTTCTCGTTCTCGTCGTCCGACCCGCGTGCGCTCCACCCCCGCGACGATCCACCTCCGGCATCCTCGTCCGGATCGCCTCTCATCGCTCCGTCCCGCTCCGTCGGGGCTCCCGCGACAATCGCGTACGCCCTTGTGAGGTTCGGCTCGGTCGCTAACATCCCGCGCTTCGTTTTCCGACCAGAACTCGCGTGCCGGGATGGCGGAATTGGCAGACGCGCCAGGTTGAGGGCCTGGTTCCCTTCACTGGGAGTGCAGGTTCAAGTCCTGTTCCCGGCACCACTTGTCCTGCTTCGGCGGGGCTCGTTCAAAAACCCTCCGCGGACGGCGCGCCCATGCGAATGGGTGCGCCGTTCGTGTTTTCCGGGGTGCGATCGCGGCCGGCTGAATCGAGCGGGCCGCTACGGGAGGAAGCGGGCTGCGAGATCCGGCGGGACGATCGGGCATTGGCCGGTGGGGCGCTCGAAGAGGCGACCACGCACCCGCGCGATGGCGTCGTAGCCGACGTCGCGCAGCGGGCGCGGGATGACGCGAAGGATGGTGCTGGCGAGCCGCCATGGACTCGGCATGCGCGCGAGGATCTTCACGACCGCGGTCGACTTGAACGTGACCGCGCCCGACGGCTCGGCCAACACGAGGCTGTCGGGGACCTCGGTCGCTCGCTCGGCCATCACTCGACGGAAGGTCTCGCCTCGAAGCGGCGCGAAGCGGAAGTGCGCCGCGCTGTCACGGCGCATGACGAACCGCACGAGTGCGTGGCACATCCCGCACTCGCCGTCGAAGAACACGATGTCGAAGTCGTCCGCGGGTTCGGTCATCCGACGCGGATGCTATCGGCAGCGGCTGCCGTGAAACGTCGTGGGCAGCCCACGATCTCCGCACGACCGCACACGCGCGTCAAAGGACGTCCTGCTGCTGTTGCGCGCGTCGCGTGCGATACGCCTCGAGGATGCCGACGAACAACCCGAGCAGCATGCCGATGAACCACGCGCCTCCGACGTGATCGCCGGGCTTGTCGCCCCGATGCGCCGCGAGCAGCACGACGAACACCGGGAACACCGGGCCGCAGACGAGACCGAGCAGCAACTTGCCGATCGGCCCGACCGGGAACTGCGCGAGCAGCAGCACCGCGATCGCGGCCGACAGAGCGCCGAACGCGCCGACGACGAACGCGATCCCCGGTCGCGCCGGGTCGATCAGCGCGCCGAACACGAAGAACACCAATGCGCCGAGCAATGCGGCACGCAGCGTCGCGGGTAGCAGTCGGTCGCTCTTCATCGGTCGGCTCCCAGATCGGACAAGCTCGGAATGGACCACTCGACGCGCAGGTTCGAGCCGAGGTCGATCGCGGGCAGCGCCGCCTTGGCGTTGCCGACGATCGACGAGAGGTCGGCTCGCTCGAGCGCGGACGGCGCGACGAACACCGAGCCGATCGCCAGCGCGATCATCGCCGCCGCGGCCAACGCCGCGCGCGGAGTGACGCGCTCCCAGCGCGAACGTGGCGCCAGTTCGCCGACGACGCGCGCACGCAGCGCCGCGAAGTCGGAGTCGTCGGGGCGCGCGTCGCGCACCGCGGCTCGCGTCGCGACGAAGCGCGCCCGCGCCGCCGCGCAACTCGCACACGAATCGACGTGCGCGAGCACGAGCGCCGTCTCACCGACCGGTAGATCGTCTTCGAGCACGCGCGGCAGGCGTTGCTCGATCAACACGCATTCGGGTGTCGGACTCATCGACGCTCCTCCACGGACTTCGCCGCCAGGACGGGCCGGAGCATGCGCTCGAGCGCCTTCATGGCCTGATAGTGATGAGCTCGCGCGTTGTCCTCGCGGATGCCGAGGACGCGCGCGATCTCGATGAACGGAAGCTCGAGATCGACCCGCAGCGCGACCACCGCGCGCTGGCGCGTCGGCAATCGGTCGATCGCGGCGCGGACGGCATGCGCGCGCTCGCCGACGTCGATGTGGTCGATCGCGGTCGGATCGTCGGCGGCCGGCTCGTGCGGCGAGCCGTCGTCGAACTCGTCCAGCGACCCCGACCGCGGCTTCCCGAAACCGCGCCGCACGACGTTCGTCGCGATCGTCAGCAACCACGCGCGCAGCCGCTCCGGATCGGCGAGGCTCGCCAGCGCGCGCCACGCGCGCAGGAACGTCTCCTGGAACAGGTCCTCGGCGTCGCCGGGCCGCGGGGCCAGGCGTCGCAGATAACCCAGCACCGCGCGCCCGTGCCGCTCGACCAGTTCGTCGAACGCCACGCGGTCGCCCGCACGCGCCCGGGTCACCAGGGCGCGGTCGATCGCCGCGTCCGCGGTGACGTCCGCCGCGGGTTCGTGCCTTCGTTCGACCATGGCCGAGCGAGAGGATCCCGGGGGTGCCGACGGCGTGAAAGGAAAAACTCGCGCCGGATCGAACGGGGTCGCCCCGGCCGGATTCAACGGCCGCGTCGGGCGAGCCGCATCACGGTGCAGCGGACGTGCCGCCCGGGACCCTCGATGTCGGTCAGGGACAGGTCCACGCGGTCGACGAGCTCGAACGCCGGATTGGCGCGCGCGAACTCCGCGACCCGGCGCGGGATCGTCTCGATGAGGTTCGGTTCCTTCGTCGGCGCGTCGTAGACGATGACGATCGAGTCGAACTCGGTGATGAACGCGTCGACGCTGGCCTTCGTGACCTTGTCGGCGTTCCGCTTGTACGTCTCGTAACCGAGTCGCTCCTGGAGTTCGTAGCTGAGGAGTTCGAACGCCGTGCGCGGCAACTCGACGCCGCGCTCGCGCGCGCGGATCACGACGTGCGACGCGGTGATGCGGGGCGTGCCGTTCGCTTCGTTGCCCTTGAAGAACGCTTGGCCGATCCACAGCGTGCGCTGGCCGGCGCGCACGTAGTCGATGCCGCGGTCGACGACCTGCTCGAGTTGCTGCAACGGGTTGGTCTCGACGCGGAACGTGGCGACGCCGAACGCCGTGGCCAACAGGATGCCGAGCACGACGCCGACGAACGCCGGCATGCCGCGCACGAAGCGCGTGACGAACGCCCACAGCCGCGGCGCGCCGAGACCCGCCAACACGAACAGATCGCCCGACAGCGGGACGAGGATGCGCTCGAGCTTGAGGTCGTTCATCTGCGCGAGCCCGAGCCCGATCCCGAGATGCAAGAGGACGAGGCGCGCTCGACTGCGCAGCGCGTGCGGCAGCGCGGCGACGACGCAGGCTCCGAGGAACAGGCTCGCGACGACGCCGGCGCCCATCCGATCGCGCAGCGTGATCACGTACGTCCAACCGCCGAGGTTCACCGGGTCGGAGCCGCCGGGCACCGTCTTGATGTAGTAGACGAAGTCATGGAAATGCCGCGGCGACGCGAGCCACGCGGCCGCGATCAGCCCGGCGATCAGCAGCGGCAACGCCGGCGCGAAGCGGCGTTTGCCGGTCGCCTCCGCGCTGTCCGGCTTCCACACGCGCAGCAACGCGTCGGCGCCGACGGCGGCGAACAGGATCACCGCGTGGTTGTATTTGGTGAAGAACGCGACCACGAGCCCGACGACGCTCCACACCAGCGCGGATCGCGTCTTCACGCGCCGTTCGCGCACGCACAACCACAGCGCGAGCTGCAGCGTCAGCAGGTTCAAGGGCTCGACCATCGCGGTGCGGCCCCAGTACCCGAGCAGCGGGGACGCCGCGGCGAACAGCATCGCGAAGAAGCCGGCCGCGTCCTTGTCCTCGTCGCGCGCGAGCTCGCGCGCGAGCCGGCCGATCAGGAACAGCGCGACGAGGCACGCGATCAGCCCGGCGTGGCGCGCCGACGTGGTGCCGACCTCGGACACGAGGAACGCGACGGCGAAGTAGACCCGGTAGAGGATCCCCTTCATCGTCATCTGCTCGTCGAAGCGGCGCACGAAGTCGCCGAACTCGCCGCGCGCGAGTTCGTCCCGCAGGACCATGCCTTCGTGGACGTGCGTCGCTTCGTCGTAGCGCAGGATCTGCTCGTGCGGGATCCGCGCGAGCGCGAGCCACGCGAACGCGGCGAGCACGATCAGGGTCGCGACGGCGACGAGCAGACGACGGGACATGGGGCTCCGGCACGAAGGCGACGACGCGGCGGCAGTCTGCCAGAGCCCGTTCTCGATTCCGACCGTCGATCCGCAGTCCCTGCGTCATCGCGTGCTCTTCGTCGGTCGCGAAGGCCCGAGTAGACTTCCGCGCTCGGTTCGCGACGGCCGAATCGACCACGCGACGAATCCGCGGAGCCTCCATGTCCGACCAGCGCGAAACCCTCGAAGTCGACGTCCTGATCGTCGGCGGCGGTCCCGGCGGCCTTGCCGCGGCGTACTGGCTGCAGAAGTCGATCCAGAAGCACAACGATGCGATCGACCGCGGCGCGTACGGCGGGACGAAGCTCGGCGAGCTGTCGATCGTCGTGCTCGAGAAGGGCCCGGAGATCGGCAATCACGTGCTGTCGGGCGCGGTCATGGATCCGCGCGCGATCAAGGAACTGATGCCGGACTACGAAGAGCAAGGCTGCCCCGGCGTGCCCGTGACGTCGGACGAGGTCTGGTTCTTCACGAAGGGCGGCAAGCTGAAGCCGCCGTACCTGCCGCCGTACATCCACAACGACGGCAATCGCATCGTGTCGATCTCGCGGCTCGTGCGCTGGCTCGCACCGAAGGTCGAGGAGCTCGGAGTCCAGGTGTTCCCGGGCTTCCCCGCCGCGGAACTCCTGCACGAAGGAGACCGCGTCGTCGGCGTGCGGACCGGCGACAAGGGCGTCGACAAGCACGGCCAGAAGAAGGCGAACTACGAGCCGGGCATCGACATCCGCGCGAAGCTGACGATCCTCGCGGAGGGCACGCGCGGCTCGCTGACGAAGCAACTCGTCGCGAAGCACGAGCTCGACCGCGGACAGAACCCGCAGGTCTACGCGACCGGCATCAAGGAGCTGTGGCGCATCCCCGGGTGCGACGCGAAGAACAAAGGTCGCGTGATCCACACGCTCGGCTGGCCGCTCGACATGAAGACGTTCGGCGGCGGCTTTGCGTACTTCATGGGCGACGACCTGTTGTCGCTCGGATTCGTGACCGGGCTCGATTACCTCGATCCGACCACCGATCCGCACGCGAAGTTCCAGGCGTTCAAGCAGCACCCGTACATCCGCGAACTGCTGCAAGGCGGCGAACTCGTGCGCTACGGCGCGAAGACGATCCCCGAGGGCGGCTGGTGGTCGCGTCCGCGGCCGTTCGTCGACGGGGCGCTGATCATCGGCGACTCCGGCTCGAACCTGAATCCGGCGCGCTTGAAGGGCATCCACATGGCCATCAAGACCGGCATGCTCGCCGCGGAGACGGCGCTCGACGCGTTGTCGAAGGGCGACACGTCGGCGGCGGTGCTCGAGGGCTACGCGGATCGCGTCGAGAACTCGTGGGTCAAGGAAGAGCTGTTTTCCGTCCGCAACTTCCACCAGGCGTTCGAACACGGACTGCCGATCGCGGGCATCCACCTCGGCTTGCAGCTCGTCACCAAGGGCCGCGGCTTCAAGAACAAGTACGAAGCGGAGGCCGGCCACACGAAGATGCGCAAGGCGAGCGGCAAGGCGCCGTCGAAGCCCACGTACGACGGCAAGCTGACGTTCGACAAGCTGACCGACGTGTTCAACTCGGGCACGACGCACGAAGAGGATCAGCCGTGCCACCTGGTCGTCAACGCGACGGCCGACCATTGCGCCGTGCGCTGCGCCGAGGAGTACGGCAATCCGTGCCAGCACTTCTGCCCGGCCGCGGTGTACGAGATGGTCGATTCGCCCGAGCGCAAGGACGGCAAGAAGGCGCTGCGCATCAACGCCAGCAACTGCGTCCACTGCAAGACGTGCGACATCATGGACCCGTACCAAGTGATCAACTGGATCACGCCCGAAGGCGGCGGCGGTCCGGTCTACACCGACCTGTGAACGACGTGGATCATCCCGGCCGATCCACGGTCTCGAGTCCGGAGGCACGATGGGCAACGGGATGAAGTCGCTGGTGAAGCAGGCGCGCGAACTCGCGGCGCACTATCGAATCGACGACGGCCGCGGGTTCGCGCTGAAGTCGATCGATCCGGACGACACCGGTCCGTTCGCGAAGGACGACAAGGCCAAAGCCCAGGACGCGCTCGCCGCGGGCGTGGAGCTGTTGTCCGAACTCCAGGATCGGCTGTACGCGCAGGACAAATGGGCCGTGCTGCTGATCTTCCAGGCGATGGACGCCGCGGGCAAGGACGGCGTCATCAAGCACGTGATGTCGGGCGTGAATCCGCAAGGCTGCCAGGTGTTCAGCTTCAAGGCACCGTCGGCGGAGGAGCTCGATCACGACTTCCTGTGGCGATGTCAGCGCAGCCTGCCCGAGCGCGGTCGCATCGGCATCTTCAACCGTTCCTATTACGAAGAGACGCTCGTCGTCCGCGTGCACGAAGAGCTGCTGCATCGGCAGAACCTGCCCGAGACGCTCGTGTCGAAGGACATCTTCACGCAGCGGTTCGCCGACATCCGCAACTTCGAGAGCTACCTCGCGCGCAACGGCGTGCTCGTGCGCAAGTTCTTCCTCCACGTCTCGAAGAAGGAGCAGAAGAAGCGCTTCCTCGAGCGACTCGAGGACCCCGAGAAACACTGGAAGTTCTCGGCGCAGGACGTGAAGGAGCGCGGGCATTGGGACGCGTACATGGACGCCTACCAGGACGTCGTGCGCGAGACGTCGGCGCCGCACGCGCCGTGGTTCGTCGTGCCCGCCGACAACAAATGGTTCACGCGGGCCGTCGTCGCGGCGGCGGTCGTCGAAGCGCTCGAATCGCTCGAGCTGACGTATCCGAAGATCGGACCGCAGCAGAAAGCCGAGCTCGCGAAAGCGCGCGAATCGCTGCTCGGCGAGTGATCCGACCGCCCGCGCTCACTTCAGCCAGATCGCCTCGGGCGGCCCTTCGAACTTCGGCCGCGTTCCGATCGCGACGTCGATCACGGCGAGCACGCGCGCGAGGACTTCGCGCGCCGGCACGCTGGGAGCGAACGCGAAATCCACGTGCGACGGGAACGCGACCGCGTCGAGCTCGAACGCCCGCGCGAGGAACAGCGCGCGCGGCGCGTGGAAGTCGTCCGTGACGATCACCGCTCGGTCCAAGCCGAACACGAGCTTCGCGCGCGCGACCGAATCGAGCGTCCGCAGACCGGCGTGATCCAGCGTGATCGCGTCGACCGGGACGCCGCGTTCGACGAGCGCCGCCTGCATCGCCGCGACCTCGTCGTACTCGGGCGCCGCGTGGTCGCCCGAGATCAGCAGGTGGCGGACGCGTCCGCGCAGGTACAGCTCCGCGGCGGCATCCATGCGTCGTTCGAAGAAGCGGTTCTTCAGACCGGACCGCGCGCGCGGCGTCGTTCCGAGCACGAGCGCGACGTCGTGCTTCGGGACCTCGTCGACCGCGGGATGGATCGCGTCGCGTGCGCCGACGATCAGCCATGCGTTCGCGGCGGTCGCGGCGAGCACCGCCGATGACGCGATCCACGACAGCACGCGAACGACGAGACGCAGACGGCGGCGCATGCCGTGGAGCATACGCCGCCGTCCGCGTGCTCTTCGTCGCTCATCAACCGCTGACGAACTCCAGCGCGTTCGACACCGTGTAGCCCCACGGCAGCGCCGGGTCCGCGCAGACGGCCTGCTCGGTCCAGCGCATGCCGGGCACGATCGTTGCGCCGAGCGGGACGGCGAACTCGATACCGCCGGTCCCATCGGGCAACGCGAACGTCGGCAGCACGATCGACGCGGGGAACAGCGGCGTCATCTGCAGCACGCAGCCGGGCGGTGTCGTGGTGTTCACTGGGTTCACGCCGAAGAACAGGATCGCGATCGAATTCGGCAGCGCGTTGCGCAGCGCGAACGTCACGGTCTCGCCGCTGCGCACGCAGCCGGTCGTCGTGAGTTCGGGCACGAGTCCGCCAGTGCCCGCGCAACCGTGTCCGTAGCGACCGGCGCGGCCGGGGCAGAGGTGGTCGAGCACGTGCACCGTCGGGTCGGTCCAGCGGTGATAGGCGAGTTCGATGTCGGGGTCCGCGTCGAAGTTCGCCGCGGCGAACCCGTCGGCCTTCTGCACACCGAGGCCGTAGTACCCGTCGAAGCTCAATCCGCCCGCGCCGTCCCCGAGGAACACCAACGCGACGTTGCCGCTGCGTCCGACGACGTCTTCGAAACCGTCTCGATTCACGTCGACGACCGCGAGGAACTCCGGCGTCGACCCGGCTTCGACGACCTCGGCTTCGTCGAAGTTGCCGCCGGCCGCACGCAACAGCGTGCGCACTTGGATCTTCACGAATTGGCCAGGGCCGTTCGGATTCGGCACGTTCGTGCGAGTCGTCAACGCGAGGTCGGTGTCGCCATCGAGGTCGAGGTCGCCGAACGCGACGTCGAGCACGGAAACGTCCGGACCGAGGTCGACCGGCGCGCCGAACGTGCCGCCACCCAAGGACGGATACATGCGCATCCGATTCGCACTGAGGCCCGAGGAAGTCAGGACGTCGAG